>NZ_JBFUKP010000010.1:0-202468 GCF_056400765.1 Ramlibacter sp. P4_H7 | reverse complement strand
CGCGCGCGCCCGCGTCGAGCGCGCCGCGCACGAACGCGCGGGCGCCGGCCACCGCTTCGGACAGGTCGGCGCCCAGCGCGAGATGGCTGGCGATGGCGCTGGACAAGGTGCAGCCGGTGCCGTGCGTGTTCGGGCTCGCGATGCGCGCTGCGCGCATCCACACCGGCCGCGCGCCGCGTGCCAGCAGCAGGTCGCTGACCGTGTCGCCGGCGAGATGGCCGCCCTTGACCAGCACCGCGTTCGCACCCCGTTCGATCAGGTTGCGCCCGGCGGCCTCCATGTCGGCTTCACTGGCCAGCGCCCGGCCCACCAGCAGGGCGGCCTCGTCCAGGTTGGGCGTGACCAGCGCCGCCAGCGGGAACAGCTCGCGCACCAGCACGTCGATCGCCGCGTCGTCGATCAGCTTGGCGCCACTGGTGGCGATCATCACGGGATCGAGCACGACCTGGCCCAGGCCATGCCGCTTCAGCGCCGCCGCGACCGTGCGCACGGTGTCGGCCGAATGCAGCATGCCGATCTTCACGGCGTCGACGCCGATGTCCTCCACCACCGCGTCGATCTGGTCCGCGAGCATATGGGTCGGCACCGCATGGATGGAGCGCACGCCCAGCGTGTTCTGCGCGGTGAGCGCCGTGATGGCGGTCATGCCAAAGCAGCCGAGGGCGGTGAAGGTCTTGAGGTCGGCCTGGATGCCGGCGCCACCGCCCGAGTCGGAACCGGCGATGGACAGGACACGGGGATAGCGGAAAGCGGCGGTGCTCTGCAAGGGGACTCCTTCGCGCAAGTGCATGTGCTCCGAAGGCGTCGCCGCCCGGCCACGGGATGGGTCGGGTCTGCAGCTCTCCTTCCGCCGGTCTGAACCGGTTCAAGTTCACGGGTCTGGATCTCAGCACGCTGTCGCGTACACCCCGGAGCTGCGGGAATTGTGACACAGAGGGGGCACGAGGGTCTTCCCCGCACCGGCTCAGCCACCTGCAAAAGTCGCCTGCGACTTGTGCAAGGGATCAGAACTTCGTGTAGCCCCCGTCGATGACGAACTGTTCCCCGGTCGTGTAGGACGAGGCGTCGCTGGCCAGGAACACCGCGATCCCGCCGAAGTCGTCGATCTCGCCCCAGCGGCGCGCCGGGATCCGGGGCAGCACCGCCTCGGCGAACTTGGGGTTCTGCACCGAGCGCTCGGTCATGTCGGTGACGATCCAGCCCGGCAGGATGGAGTTCACGCGGACCTTGTGCCGCGCCAGTTCCACGGCCAGGGCCCGCACGAAGGAGGTGACCGCGCCCTTGGACGCGCCGTAGTGGCTGTTCCGTGCGGCGCCTTCCACCGCCGCGGTGCTGGCCGTCGCGACCAGCGAGCCGCCGCGGCCGTGCTGCGCCATGTGGCGCGCCGCGGCCCGCAAGGTGAGGAAGACCCCGTCGACGTTGATCCGCTGCACCCGCCGGAACTCCTCCAGCGTCATCTCGGTGAGCAGCGTGCCCTTGCCCGACACGCCGGCGTTGGCGAAGCAGCTGTCGACGCGGCCGAGCGCCGCGACCGAGTCGGCGAAGCTGCGTTCCACCTGCGCCTCGTCGCCGACGTCGCACACGAAGGCGTGCACGCGCGCGGCGTCGCCGCATTCCTGCGCGAGCGACGCCTTGGCGCGCTCGGTCTTCTCCGGGTTGGAGCCCCAGATCGCCACGTTGGCGCCGGCGGCCAGCAGCGCGCGCGCCATGCCCCAGCCGATGCCGCCGTTGCCGCCGGTCACCACGACGCCGCGGCCCTCGAGGTTGAATGGCTGGTACATGGCGTCAGGCCTGGTGCAGCGCGACGATCTTCTGCACCTGCGGAATCGCCGCCATCCGCCGCATGTGGTCGGCCACCCGGGGGAAGCGCTGCACGTCCACGCCATCGCCTTCCAGCCAGCGGCTGAGAGTGTAGAGGTACATGTCGCTGGTGCCGAACTTCTCGCCCAGCACCCACGGTCCCTTGAACATCTGCTCCTCGATCAGCGTGAAGCTCTCGGCCATGGTCTGCGGCACCTTCTTCTTCATGGCGTCCAGGGCGGCGGTGTCGTCCGGCTCCACCCAGCGGTAGCCGCGGCCCTTGTGCGCGTGGTTCACGTGCACGGTGGAGCACAGGTAGCTGTTGAACTCGTTGGCCTTGGCCAGCAGGAAGGGATCGTCGACCGGCGCCAGCGCGGCCTGCGGAAAGGCCTGCGCGATGTACTGCAGCAGCGCGGGCGTTTCGGTGAGCACGCCGCGCTCGGTCACCAGCGCTGGCACCCGGCCCTTCGGATTGATCTTCAGGTACTCCGGCGTGCGCTGTTGCTGCTGCTTGAAGTCCAGCCGCTTGGCCTCGTAAGGCGCGCCCGAGAATTCCAGCGCGAGGTGCGAGGCCAGGGCGCAGGTGCCCGGCGCGTAATAGAAGGTCAGCATGGCGATCAGCCTCCGATGGAGATCAGTTCGATGTCGAACATCAGCGTGGCGTTGGGCGGGATCACGCCGCCGGCCCCGCGTTCGCCGTAGGCCAGCTGCGGCGGGCAGGTGATGCGCGCCTTGCCGCCCGGCTTCATCAGCTGCACCGCCTCGGTCCAGCAGGGGATCACGCGGTTGAGCGGGAAGGACGTGGGCTCGCCGCGCTTGTAGGAGCTGTCGAATTCGCGGCCGTCGGGGAAGGTGCCGCGGTAGTGGACCTTGACGGTGTCGGTCGCCTTGGGCGAGGGACCGGTTCCGTTCCGCACGGACTCGAAGATGATGCCGCTGGGAGTGGTGACGCGGGCGGTGCCGGTCAGCGCGCCAGCGTTCGGCACGCTGGACGCCCCCGGGGGCGGGTTGGGGGGCGGGCTGCTGGGCGGCGTGCAGGCGGCGACGCAGGCGAGTCCGACGACGGACCAGGCATGGGAGAGGAAACGCATGGAGTCCCTGGGTTGGTGGCAGATGCGGACCATTATTCCCCCATCGCCGGAGCGCGCCATCCGGGCCGCGCCGGAGGCGCCGCACAGCCTCTCGTGCCATGCTCCTACGCGCGGGCGGCCGCGGGCGGCGCGAGGATCGGCTGTCTCATCCAAAAGGGAGCATCCAGCATGTCCGACGACAAGAGCAACGCCCAGGGCCAGGACCGCCAGCGCATCAACATCCACCAGGACTACGAGCTGCGCGACTGGGCCAAGTCCCTCGGCACCACGCCCGAGCGGATCAAGGAAGCGGTGCAGGCCGTGGGCGACCGCGCCGACAAGGTGCGCGAGTACCTGAGCCAGGACAAGCCGAACCGCTGAAGCGCGCCCGCTTGCGCCGCGGCCGACGGGCTGTCAAGCGCTTTCGCGGCGGCGGCGCTGCGAGATATCCACCGGCGCTGTGGACAAGATGCGCGATTTGAACGGTCGCTCAGCGTGCGGCGCAAGGCCCGGTGCGGTCCGCACTGCGGTGCTCAACGCTTAAGCAGTCGCGAAAGATTCTTCAGGGGACGCACGGCCGGGCTGGCCGGTCGGTAGGCGCTCACGTTCCCGCGGCGGAGCGCGCGCATCGCGCGATGGCTTCCAGCAACTGGTGCGGCTTGAGCGGCTTGCTCAGGTGCAGGTCGAAGCCGGCGGCCAGCGTCTTGTCGCGGTCCTCGGCGCGCGCGAACGCCGTCAGCGCGATCACCTGCAGGTGCGGTGCGTGGCGCTCGCGCTCCAGCTCGCGCACGCTGCGCACCAGTTCGTAGCCATCGCGCCCCGGCAGGCCGATGTCGCTCACCATCACGTCCGGCCAGGCCTGCTGCACTGCACGCAAAGCGCTGTCGTAGTCGACGGCGATGCGCACGCGCGCTCCCCGGTCGGACAGCACCACGGTCATCATCTCGCTGGCCTCGCGGTCGTCCTCCACCACCAGCACGTCCAGGCCCTGCACGGCGGCGCTGTCCACGTCCTCCGCCCCGCTCTCGGTGTCCGGCGCGTCCGAAGGCAGCACCGACTCTCCCTGCGGCTCGACCGGCAGCTCCACGTGCACCAGCGTGCCCCGGCCCGCGCCTTCGCTGGTGGCGCTCACTTCGCCGCCATGCAGGTCCACCAGGTGCTTGACGATGGACATGCCCAGGCCCAGGCCGCCGTGCCGGCGATTGCCGGGGGAGTCGCTCTGCGTGAAGCGGTCGAACAGCTGCGGCAGGAACTCCGCGCTGATGCCCTGGCCGAAATCGCGCACCTCCAGCCGTAGTCGATCCCCGGCGCGCTGCAGGCCGACCAGGATGCGGCCACCTTCGGGCGAGAACTTGACGGCGTTGGTCATCAGGTTCCAGAAGATCTGCTGGAAGCGCGCCGGGTCCAGGTAGGCGGGCGCACGCGCGTCCTGCACCGTCGCCTCGACCCGGATGCGCTTCTCGTCGATGCTGCCCGACAGCGCGTCGATGGAGCTCAGCACCAGGTCCGCCGGGTCGGTCCACTCGCGGTCCAGACGCAGCTTGCCGGAGTTGATGCGCGACACGTCGAGGATGTCCGAGATGATGCGCGCCTGCGTCTTCACGTTGCGCTCGATCGCGTCCAGGCCCTTGGTCCCCTCGGGCGTGCTGCCGCGGCGCTTGAGGATGTGCACCCAGCCGATGATGGCGTTCAGCGGCGTGCGCAACTCGTGCGACAGCACCGCGATGAAGTCGTCCTTGGTGCGGCTGTGGCGCTCGGCCGAGCGGCGCGCCGCCTGCTCGCGCTCCAGCAGGTCGCGCCGGCGCTGCTCCAGTTCGTAGCGCTCGGAGATGTCCAGCGCGATCGCGATGCGCACGCCCGGCTGCGCGTGCGAGGACACGTTCCATTCCAGCCGCACCGGATGTCCGTCGGCGGCCAGCAGCGGGAACTCGCCGCGCCAGGGCGTGTGCTCGTCGGAGGGCCGGCCGATCTGCGCGCCGATGAAAGCCCTCCACTCCGGCGGCACGAAATCGGACAGCGGGCGCCCGACCATCTCCTCGCGCGTGCGCCCCAGCATCCGCAGCATCGCCGGGTTCACGTCCTCGAAACGGCCCTCGCCGTCCAGCAGCGCGATGCCGCTTTGCGCCTGGTCGTAGATCGCGCGGAAGCGCTGCTCGCTCTTGCGCAGTTCGTCCTCGGCGGTGCGCGCGCGGATCAGCGCCTGCATCGTTGCGACCAGCACCGCCGGCTCCACGGGATGCACCATGTAGCCGTCGGCGCCGGCATTGAGGCCGGTGACGCGGTCCTCGCTGCGCACGTACTCGGCGGACAGGTGGACCACCGGCAAAGAGGCCGTGGCGGGCTTGGAGCGGATCATGCGGCACAGTTCGAAGCCGTCGATGTCGGGCAGGTGCACATCGAGCACGACGCCGGACACGCCCTGGGCGATCAGCTCCAGCGCCTCGCCGCCGCTGCCCGCCTCCGCGGTGCGAAAGCCCGCGGCGCGAATCACCCGCGCGGTCGAATACCGGGTGGCCGGGTTGTCATCCACCACCAGCACGGTATGCACCGAGCGGTCGATGGTGGCGTTGATGACATCCGTGTCGATCATTCAGGCTTGGCACCCTGCAGTTGCACGGGGATGGTGACAGAAAAGACCGAACCGCGCCCGGTCGCGCTGTCCAGCCGGACCCTGCCGCCGAGCAATTCGGCCAGCCGCTTGCTGAGCGACAGGCCCAAGCCGGTGCCGCGCAGGCGTTTCTGCAGCGGCGACTGCACCTGCGAGAAGTCCTGGAAGATGGATTCGTGGAACTCCGGCGAGATGCCGATGCCGGTGTCGGTGACCGAGAAGGTCACCATCCCGTCGCCCTCGAAGCGGGCGGACACCCGCACCTCGCCCTTGGGGGTGAACTTGAGCGCGTTGGAGATGAAGTTGCGCAGGATCTGCGAAAGCTTGCGGTCGTCCGTATAGAGCTTGGGCACGTCGTGCGGCTCCTCGAACACCAGGCTCACGGCGGGGTTGGTCAGCACCGGCTTGAACATGCCGCGCAGCGCGGAGAACAGGTCCACCATCTCGAACCACGCGGGCGAGATCTCGACCCGCCCCGCTTCGACCTTGGCCAGGTCCAGCAGGTCGTCCACCATCTCGGCAAATTCCGTGGCGTTCTGCTGCACGAAGGAGACCTGCTTTTCCTGCTCCTCGGTGAGCGGCCCGTCGACCCGGTCCAGCAGCAGCCGCGTGATGCTGCGGATCGAGTTGATCGGCGTGCGGAACTCGTGGCTCATGTAGGCGAGGAAGCGGCTCTTGAGCTCGGTGGCCTCGCGCAGCTGCTCGGCCTGCGCATCGAGTTCGGCGTAGAGCGCCAGCACGCCGCGGTTGGTCTCCTCCAGCTCCGCGCGCAGCTCGTGCGCCTCGCGCCGGCTGTCCTCCAGGGCCGCCTGCAGCGCGTCGGGGGAGGGAGTGGGATCGGGCATGTCAGTCCTTGCGCCGCAGCACGGCGACCGTGGCGTCGTCGCGGCCACGGCAATGGTCGCGCGCGAGCAGCGTCGCGGCAAGCACGGGATCGCGCCCCAGCACCGGCGCCAGCACGCCGCCCGACCAGCGGGACTCGATCCCGTCGCTGTACACGACCAGCAGCGCATGCGGCGGCCAGGGCGTGGTGATCTCTTCCGGCGTGCGCATCGCGATCCCCGCGGTGCCGTGCTGGCACAGCAGCGCGCGGTCCGACACGCCCGACACCAGCCGCGCCATCACGTTGCCGGCGCCGGCGCTGCGGATGGTGCCGGCGCCGGCGTCCGCCTGCAGCGCCATCACGGCGGCGCCGCGCGTGCGCCGCAAGGCCTGGTGGATGCGCTCCATCAACTGCCGGGGCGACGCGAACGGGTCCTCGGCGAAGGATTCCAGCGCCACCGCCGCGGCTTCGGCCGCATCCGGACCGTGGCCGAGGCCGTCGGCCACCACCAGCGAGGCGCGGTCACCCTCCAGGGCGAAGGCCCAGTCATCGCCGCACACGTTCTCGCCCGGCGCCGCCAGCGAGACCGCGCCCGGCAGGAAGGCGTCCCGCGGCCCGGGCAGTCTGGCCGCGCGCACGCGGGCCACCACCACCGTGCCCCCGGGCACCGTGGAGTGCAGGTCGAAGTCCTGCGCCAGCCGCCGCACGGCGCCCAGCCCGGTGCCGGGCGTGCCGGCGGTGGAGAAGCCGTCTCCCAGCGATCGCTCGACGTCCGGGATGCCGGGACCTTCGTCGACGGCGACCACCTCCACCTCGCTGCGCCCGGGGCGCGCGGACAGCCAGAGACGGCCGTGCCGCGCATGGCGAACGAGGTTGGTGGCCAGTTCGGTCACCACCAGGGCCAGCCGGCCCGCGTCCACGTCGTCCAGTCCGCAGTCGGCGGCGAGCTGCGCGGCGTGCCGGCGGGCTTCGCCCACGCGGCTGGGGTCGCCCATGGGGAAGACCGCGTGGTGGCTGCCGGCGATCATTTCCACCGGGTGATGCTCACGCGGGTGCCCTGGCCGGGGGTCGACTTCAGTTCGAACTCCTGCACGAGCCGCTTGCTGCCGGGAAGGCCAAGTCCCATGCCGCCGCCGGACGTCCAGCCGTCGGTGAGCGCGAGCTTCTGGTCGGGGATGCCGGGGCCCTGGTCCTCGAAATGCAGGCGCAGGCCGCGGCGGATCCCGTCGTCCAGCAATTCCCAGCGCATTTCGCCGCCGTGGCCGTGCACGACCGTGTTGCGCGACAGCTCGCTGGCCGCCGTGATCATCTTGGTCTGGTCGACCAGGCTGAATTTCAATTGCTGGGTGAGCGCGCGCACCTTCTGGCGGCTGGCGACGATGTCTTCCTCGCCGCGCAGGGGCAGTGAGCCGGAGTTGCCTTCAGGGGCCAAGGCCGTTCCCCCGCCGTTGCTGCTGCAGGAGTTCCATGCCGCGCTCGACGTTCAACGCCGTGCGCACACCTTCCAGGGACAGGCCCAGTTCCACGAGCGTGATCGCCACGGCGGGCTGCATGCCCACCACGACGGTCGTGGCGTCCAGGACGCGCGAGATGCCGGAGATGCTGGCCAGCATGCGGCCGACGAAGGAGTCGACGATCTCCAGCGCCGAGATGTCGATCAGGACGCCCTTGGCGCCGCTGTCGGCGATCTTGTTGGCCAGGTCGTCCTGCAAGGCCAGCGCCATCTGGTCCTGCATGTCGAGCTGGATGGTCACCAGCAGGGTGCTGCCCATCTGCAGGATCGGGATGCGGTACATCGCCGCGCGCCTAGCGGGAACGGGTGATCACGAAGCCCTGCTGCTCCATCGCCAGCGACAGCGCGTCGGCCAGCGAGGCCTTGGTCGCGATGCCCTGCAGGTCGATGCCCAGGTGGACGATGGTCTGCGCGATCTGCGGCCGGATGCCGCTGATGATGCATTCGGCGCCCATCAGGCGGATGGCGCTCACCGTCTTCAGCAGGTGCTGCGCCACCAGCGTGTCCACGGTGGGCACGCCGGTGATGTCGATGATGGCCAGGCGCGAGCCGGTCGCCACGATGCGCTCCAGCAGCGTCTCCATCACAACCTGCGTGCGGCTGGAATCCAGCGTGCCGATCATGGGCACGGCCAGCACGCCCTCGAACAGCTTGATCACGGGCGTGGACAGCTCCAGCAGGTCCTGCTGCTGGCGCTTGATGATCTCTTCGCGCGTCTGCTGGTAGGTGGTCACCGTCCACTGCGCCATGCGGTCCACCACCGTGGACATGGCCCACACCACGCCCATCTGCCGGTCCGCGGGGACGTGCTTCTGCACCAGGTTGAAGACCGGCCGCTTGAAGGCCAGCACGAACACGCTGGTGTCGCCGGCGGACTGGCCCTGCGCCGCGCGCGAGCGGGACAGGGTTTCCAGGCTCTGGCGCACGGCGGTCCAGCCCGGGGCCTGGAACTGGGAGGGATCGGCCCCCGCCTGCAGCGCATCGCGCAGGCCGTGCAGCACCTCCTCGGCCTCTGCGCGCATCGATTTCCGGGCCGCATCGCTCATGCGCGTGGAGGCCGACCCGGCCTCCTGCAACCACTGCGTCAGGATGTCTTCTTCGTGCTGTCGCAGGAGCTGGAGCACGGCCTCGTTGTCTGGATTCATGGTTGTCGGCCGGGAGGGAAAAGAGGGGGACAGGCATTATGGGAGTGCGGTCGAGCTGCCCCTTGTAGGAGAAGGCCGACAGCCTCTGCTCATCCTTCCAGCAGCCGGGGCAGTTCCGCCATGTCCGTGAAGATGACCGAGGCGCCCGCCGCACGCAGTGCCGCCGGCACGTCGTGGCCCGCCTCGGGCGGGCCGTAGCCGAAGACCGTCGCGCCCGCGGCGATGCCCGCAGTCACGCCGGTGACCGTGTCCTCCACCACCGCGCAGCGCTGCGACAGCGCGCCGAGCTGCTCCATGGCCGCGAGGTACACGTCCGGCGCCGGCTTGGAGCGCGGCATCTCGTGGCCGCTGAAGATGCGGCCGTCGAAGAAGGGCAGCAGCCCGCACTTGGCCAGCTGCATCTCCACCTTCCAGCGGTCGGCGCCGGAGCAGCAGGCGATGCGGCCCTGAAAGCGATCGCTGATCGCCGCCACCGCCGCCACCGCATTGGCAATGGGCTGCACGCCCGCGAGCAGCCCCTCGTTGCGCCGTTCGCGGAAATGCACCAACCATTCTTCCGTCAGCGGCTGGCCGGTGTGCCGTTCGATCAGCGCACGTTCGTCCTTGACCGCCTTGCCCAGGAAGATGCGCATGCACTCCCGGGCGCTGAGATTCCAGCCGCGCTCTTCGAGCATGTCGCGCAGCACGCCGTTGGTGATGCCTTCGCTGTCCACCAGCACGCCGTCGCAGTCGAACAGCACCGCGTCGAATCTCACTTCGTGTCTCCATCCACGTAATACCAGCGGCCGTCCTCGCGCACGAAGCGGCTGCGCTCGTGCAGCCGTTGCGCGCGGCCGGCATGGCGCGAGCGCGCGACGAACTCCACCTCGGCGTGGGTCTCATCGACCAGTCGGTGATCGCGCACCTCCAGCCCCAGCCACTTCGTTCCGGCTTCGAACTCCAGGTCGGGGGGCCGCCTGGACCCGTGCCAAGTGGCCATCAGGTAGTCGGCGTCCTCCAGCACGAAGGCGCAGTAGCGCGATCGCATGAGCGCCTCGGCGTCGGGCGCGGCCGTGTGGGCGAAGTCGGCCAGGTAGGGGCCGCAGCAGCGCGCGAAGGCCAGCGGCCGCTTGCGCGCGTCGACGCGTCCGCAGGGGCAGGCCCCGTCGGCGCTGACGCTCATGCGGGCTTCCTGGCCTTGCGCTCCTCCAGGGTCTCGGTGGGCGCGCCCTGCTGCAGCCACTCGGTGAAGCCGCCGTCGATGTGGGCCACGTTGGCCAGCCCCATGTCCTGCAGCGTCTTGGCCGCCAGCGCGCTGCGCCAGCCGGCGCCGCAGAACAGCACCAGTTCCTTGCGCTCGTCCGCGAACACCTTCTTGAAGTAGGGCGAGGCCGGATCGACCCAGAACTCCAGCATGCCGCGCGGCGCGTGGTAGCTCCCGGGCACGGTGCCCTCCGCCTGCAGTTCCCGCACGTCGCGGATGTCGACGACCAGCAGGTCCGGCTGGCCCAGGCGGTCGCGCACCTGCGCCACCGAGTAGGTCTTGACCTGCGCCATGGCTTCGTCGACGAGGGCGCGGAAGCCCTTGGTGATCGGCATGGGTGACTTCTCTCCTGTTCGTCTTCGGCGCGCTGCCGCCGCTTTTCCGCTGCGGCATGCGGGAAACCCGATCGTACAGCTGGTAACGACACGCCCCTCTTTTCCCAAGCTTTTGGCTCAACAAGGGCGTACCGTGGTGTCTTTGGAGGCCAATCGCATGATGCATGCATTCTTGGCCAACAACCGCGCCGAACTGATCGAACGCTGCAAGGCGAAGGTCGCGCGCCGGCCGACCCGTGCGGCCACTCCCGAACAACTGAAACACGGCATCCCGATCTTCCTGGGGCAGCTCGAACGAACGCTGCGGGCCGAGGAAGGCGGGGAGGCCGTCGAAAGCGTGAGGATCTCCGGTTCGTCAGGGGGCGACGCGAGTTCGCTCTCGGAAATGGGCGTGAGTGCCATCGCGCATGGCCGCGAGCTGCTGGCGCTGGGGTTCTCCATCGACCAGGTCGTCCACGACTATGGCGACCTGTGCCAGGCCATCACCGACCTGGCCGTGGAGCGCGATGCGCCTTTCGGCGTCCAGGAATTCAGGACGCTCAATCGCTGCCTGGACAACGCGATCGCCGGGGCGGTGACGGAGTTCAGTTTCCAGCGCGATGCCTCGCTCGCCCAGCAGCAAGCCGACGTGTTCAACGAGCGCCTGGGCTTCCTGGTGCACGAGTTGCGCAACGCGCTGATCACGGCTTCGCTGGCGATGGCTGCCCTGGAGCAAAGCCAGCTCTCGGTCTCCGGCGCCACCGGCGGGGTCCTGAAGCGAAGCATCCAGAACATGAAGCACCTGATCAGCGTGGCGCTGGACGAGGTCCGCCAGGGCGCTGCGGTGTCGACGCGCAACTTCGCGCTCGCCGGCTTCATCGCCGAGGCGGGGGAGTCGGCGCGGCTTTATGCGGAGGGAAAAGGGGCCAGCTTCGAGGTGGCGCCGGTGGACCCGGCCCTCGAGATCACCGGCAATCGCTCCTTGCTGCTGGCAGCGCTCGGCAACATCCTGCAGAACGCCTTCAAGTTCACGCGACCCGGCACCCTGGTGACCCTGAGCACGCGCCCCGGCGAGAACGAAGTGGACATCGACGTCACCGACCAGTGCGGCGGGCTTCCCGCCGGCACGGCGGACGCCTTGTTCAAGCCTTTCGCGCAGCATGACCCGAACCGCTCGGGCCTGGGCCTCGGCTTGTCGATTGCCCGGCGCAGCGTCGAGGCCGACGGCGGCAAGCTGAGCGTGCGCGACCAGCCGGGCGTCGGCTGCGTCTTCACGCTGCGCGTCCCGACCGCCTTCTGACTGAGGGGGAGTGAATTGCCGCCGGGGTCAGATCCGGTGGCAGACCAGGCACAGCAAGTCGGAGGCGACGCGAAGGTACATGTGCGGCTGCGCGGGCGGCGGTGTGTCGCCATGCTCGCGATGGCAGGAAGCGCATTCGAGCATCCCGCTGGTTCCGAACAGCTGCACCTCGTCCAGGTCGGCGACGCCATTGCCGTTCCGGTCGAAGAAGGCGACGTCTCCGGTTACCGCGGTCGGCCGGAAGAAATCCGGGTCCTGCGCGCCGGGATAGGCCACGCCCGTCGGATGCCGCCGCTCGGGCGGGACGAAGTAATCGAAGTAGTCCTTGGCCCCGGAATCCGGAGGCGGATCCAGGTGGCACATCGCGCAATCGCTGTACGCCCCATGGGCATCGCCCACGGAGCCCGCCCCGAGAAGCGAGGCGAGCGCGCACATGGCGGCCACCTTCACTCCCCACCACTTGTTCTTCTTCATGTGGCAGTTCCCCTGTGCGGCGGGATTCTAGGGGGCGTATGGTGCAGTGCAGCATGAATGACTTGGGAGAATGCGCAGGGCGCGCGCAATCGTTGATGTGCGGCAAAAGTCGGCCCGCCGCCGCAGCGGGCAACCTCCTAGACCGGCTCCAGTTCCCGGTACGGACGTGCGGGTAGCCGGACCGCGATCGGATCCCCCGGACGCACGGCACCGCCCGCGATGACAACGCCCATCACGCCGGCCTTCCGCACCAGCTTTCCCTCGGGCGTGCGGCCGAGCACCGCCGCCATGAGGCCTGGCTGGAACTGGTCGAGTTGCGCGCAAGGATTGCGCAAGCCGGTGAGTTGCACGATGGCGGACGCGCCGAGCAGCAGTTGCGTGCCGGCCGGCAGGGCCAGCAGGGCGAGATCGCGGGTGGTGATGTTCTCTCCGAGCCGGCCAGGCGCCACGTCGAAGCCTTGGGCGGCCAGCTCCTCGAACAGCTCACCATGGATCAGATGGACCTGCCGCAGGTTGGGCTGCGTCGGGTCGCGAGCCACCCGCGAGCGATGCTGCACCGTCACGCCGCAGTGGGCGTCGCCCTCGACGCCCAGGCCGGCGAGCAGCCGGATCTGCGTGGCCGGGCCTTTCGTGAAAGCGTGTACCGGGCTTGCACTGACCGCTACGACGTGGGGACTCATCGCGAGCGAACCCGGGCCTTCTTCAAACGGCGTTCAGGATCCACTGCGTCGCGGCTTCGCGTTCTCCCGCCGGGAAGCGACGGATCTCCGCCGAGACGAAGTGCGAAGCCAACTGCTCCGCGACCTTGCCGAGCGCGGAGTCGGTCACGACGCCGATCTTCCGGATGCGCTTGTGGTGGTCGCGCACGAACCGGAAGTGGGCCGCCATCGCACCGAGGCTTTCCCACCCGGGAAACGCGGAGACCTCGATCACGAGGCCGGCCAGGTCGCCGGTCTCGGTGATGTAGGGGTCGATCGTGCTGGCCAGGGCCGCGAAATCGCCCTGCTGCAGCGACGACGTGGGCCGCACATACAGGATGGAGTGCGCCTTATCGAGGGTGTGTTCGATCATGAGGGATCTCCTTTGGCATGGATGCCACTGACGTGGTCGCGACAGCGATGTTAGACCTCGACGGCGCGGCGCGCCGGAAGGTGGCTTGCCGGGCCGACGCTTGGTCTAGATCACCGAAGGGACCGACCTGCTATCCCTCGCCTCACTCATAGTGACTCCACATTCGAAGGACACGAACCGTCCGTTCCTTCTTGAACACCTCGTACACCAAGCGGTGCTGGATGTTGATTCGGCGGGAATACGCCCCCTCCAGGTCTCCCACAAGCTCCTCGAATGGAGGCGGGTTCTGAAAGGGGTCCTGCGCCAACACCTCCAGCAGCTCTTGCGCCTTTTCCTTCAGACCTGCAGCTGAGAGCTTCCTTGCGTCCTTCAGCGCATGCTTGGCGTAGACGACCCGCCACTTCACCACTTCACTTCTCTGGCGCTCTTGTCAAGAGGCTCAGCCATGCCTTTCTTGATCGATTCACGCATGCCGGGGACGGACAGGAGATACAGCGTCTCCTGAATCGCATCCCAATCCTCCGCCGATACGAGGACGGCACTACTGCGTTTGCCCGCGATCACGACAGGCCGATGAGACTCGTTGGTCTCATCGATCAGCCGGTACAGGTTGGCACGCGCTTCGCTAGCTGTGACGGGGTTTGCCATGGGTGCTCTCCAATGCACAAAAGCGTACGCTTATTCGTACGCTTTGTCAAGCACGGCGGGCCGAGGGGCGGAAACAAAAAAGCCCGGCGCTGCCGGGCTCCTTGTGACGCGGATCACTGTGCTGCAGCGCGCGGAGCTCAGGCCAGCGCGCGCTGGATCAGGATCTTCTGCACGTCCGAGGTGCCTTCGTAGATCTGGCAGACGCGCACGTCGCGCCAGATGCGCTCCACCGGGAAGTCGTTGACGTAGCCGTAGCCACCCAGGGTCTGGATCGCGGCGCTGCACACCTGTTCGGCCATTTCACTGGCGAACAGCTTGGCCATCGCGGCTTCCTTCAGGCAGGGCCGGCCGGCGTCGCGCAGGCAGGCCGCATGCCAGATCAGCTGGCGCGCCGCTTCCAGTTGCGTGGCGCAGTCGGCCAGCCGGAAGCCCACGGCCTGGTGGTTGAAGATGGCGGTGCCGAAGCTCTGGCGCTCCTTGGCGTACTGCAGCGCGACGTCGAAGGCGCTGCGCGCCATGCCCACGCTCTGCGCGGCGATGCCGATGCGTCCGCCTTCCAGCGCCGACAACGCAATCTTGTAGCCTTCGCCTTCCTCGCCGATCCGGTTCTCCGCCGGGATGCGGCAGTTCTCGAAGTTGATCTGCGCGGTGTCACTGGAATGCTGGCCCACCTTCTCCTCCAGCCGCGCGACCACGTAGCCCGGTGCGTCGGTCGGCACCAGGAAGGCGCTCATGCCGCGCTTGCCCGCGCCCTTGTCGGTGACCGCGATCACCACGGCCAGCTGGCCGTTCTGGCCGCTGGTGATGAACTGCTTGACGCCGTTGAGCACGTAGCCGTCGCCGTCCTTCGCCGCGGTGGTGCGCAGCGCCGAGGCATCGCTGCCCACGTGCGGTTCGGTCAGGCAGAACACGCCCAGCAGCTCGCCCTGCGCCAAGGGCGTCAGCCATTTCTTTTTCTGCGCGTCGTTGCCGTAGCGCATGAGGATCGCGTTCACCGGGCAGTTGGTGACGCTGATCGCGGTGCTGGTGCCGCCGTCGCCGGCCGCGATCTCTTCCAGCACCAGCGCCAGAGTGACGTAGTCGAGCCCCGCGCCGCCGAATTCCTCGGGCACGCAGATGCCGTACGCGCCCAGCGCGGCGAGCCCCCGGTGCGCCTCACGCGGAAAGGTGCGCTCGCGATCCCACTGCGCCGCGTGCGGCCACAGCTGTTCGCGGGCGAAATCGCGCACTGCGTCGCGGATCATTTCCTGGTCGGCTGTCAGCAGCATGGTGGTTGCGGCCTACCAGCCCTTGAAGCGGCGGCCGTCGTGGTTGAGGAAGGCGCCCTTGTGCCTGGGGCCCAGGCCCTCGATGGACGCGCGCATCGAGGTCACGCTTTGTTCGGGAGTGAGCGGCGCGTCCGCGCCGCCCATGTCGGTGCGCACCCAGCCGGGACTCATGGTCACCATCACGGCCTTGGGATAGTCGGGCTGCGCCGACGCGACGGTCATGTTCAGCGCCGCCTTGCTCGCGCGGTACACCCAGCTGTAGCTGGACTCCACTGCGCTGATGTAGCCCATTTCGCTGCTGATGAAGACGAAGCGGCCGCCGGCCGCCTCCACCATCGGCGCGACCTGGGGGATGACCTGCATGGCACCCAGCACGTTGACGTGCATCACGCGGTCGAAATCCTCGCGCGTCGGCGGCGCGGTGGCGCCGCCGCGCGACATGACGCCCGCGACGTACAGCGCGAGGTCGATCTTCTCGCCATCGAGTTGCCGGCCGAGGCCGCCGACGCTGGCCGGGTCGGCCACGTCGATCTTGAGCGCCTTCGCACCCAGCTTCTCCAGCCGCTTGAGGCCGGCGTCATCGCGCGCGCTGGCGATGACGCGGTCCCAGGTCTCGCGGTACTGGCGGACGAATTCCAGTCCCAGTCCGCGCGAAGCCCCGATGACGAGAATAGTGCTCACTGGCCAACCTCCCCCAGGATTGCCCGCTGCGCGGGCTGCTCCTCCCCCCTCCGCAAGCGGAGGGGGCGAGCGCCTTCGGGCGGCCGTGCGGCGCTCAGACCAGCTCCAGCGCCACCGCCGTGCCTTCGCCGCCGCCGATGCACAGCGTGGCGATGCCGCGCTTGCCGCCGCGCGCCTTCAGCGCGTTCATCAGCGTCACCATGATGCGGGCGCCGGACGCGCCGATCGGGTGGCCCAGTGCGCAGGCGCCGCCGTTGACGTTGACGATGTCGTGCGCCACCTTCAGCTCCGCCATCAGCGCCATCGGCACCACGGCGAATGCTTCGTTCACTTCCCACAGGTCCACCTCGGACACCTTCCAGCCCGTCCTGGCCAGCAGCTTCTGCGTGGCGCCGACCGGGGCGGTGGTGAACCACTCGGGCTCCTGCGCGTGCGTGGCATGGCCGACGATGCGCGCCAGGGGCTTCAGGCCCAGGCGCTTGGCGGTGCTCTCGGTCATCATCACCAGCGCCGCGGCGCCGTCGTTGATGGAGGAGCTGGACGCGGCGGTGATGGTGCCGTCCTTCTTGAAGGCGGGCTTGAGCGTCGCGATCTTGTCCAGCTTGACCTTGCCCGGGCCTTCGTCGATGGAGACGACCGTCTCGCCGGCACGGGTCTTCACCGTCACCGGCGTGATCTCGGTGGCAAAGGCACCGGACTCGGTGGCCTTCTTGGCGCGCTGCACGGAGGCGGTGGCGAAGGCATCCTGCGCCTCGCGCGAGAACTTGTACTTGGCCGCGCAGTCCTCGCCGAAGGTGCCCATGGAGCGGCCGGCTTCGTACGCGTCCTCCAGGCCGTCCAGCATCATGTGGTCATAGACCTTGTCGTGGCCCATGCGGTAGCCGCCGCGGCCCTTGAGCAGCAGGTAGGGCGCGTTGGTCATGCTCTCCATGCCGCCCGCGACCATGATCTCGTGGGTGCCGGCCAGCAGCATGTCATGCGCGAACATGGCAGCCTTCATGCCGGAGCCGCACATCTTGGACAGCGTGACGGCGCCGGCGCTCTTGGGCAGTCCGCCCTTGAAGGCCGCCTGGCGCGCGGGCGCCTGGCCCTGGCCGGCCATCAGGCAGTTGCCGAACAGCACTTCGCCCACGGCGTCTGCCGGGATGCCGGCGCGCTGCACGGCGGCCTTGATGGCGGCGCCGCCGAGGTCGTGCGCGGCGAGCGTCGAGAAGTCGCCCTGGAAGGCCCCCATGGGGGTGCGGGCGGCGCCGACGATGACGATGGAATCAGCCATGGTGTTCTCTCCTTGAGTCAAACGGTCTGGGAAACGGGATATTGCGAGGGGATGGGGCCGCTCTCTTCCTCGGCGACGCGGCGGATGTATTCACGGAACTCGGGATCCTCGCCATGCAGCAGCAGCGGCAAGGCGTGGTGGAAATCTTCGCGGCGGCACCACTCGCGCATGTAATCGTCCCAGCTGTTCCAGCGGCGCTTCTCGGTTTCGCTCATGCTGGCCTTGAAGGCCACCAGGTAGGCGCGCTCGAACAGCGAGACCAGCATATCGAAAATCACCAGCATGCGCTCCCGCTGCTCCGGCGTCGGGTCCAGCAGCGGCTCCTGCGAGCGCAGGTGCAGGTCCGGATGGGACAGCACGACCTTGAGGAAGTCGTTGTAGGCGTTGGAGAGCAGCTGGTAGCCCTCCTCCTCCTCGTTGTCGCGCTCCTTGCGCTGCTCCCAGGCGAAGAACAGGATGGCGAAGGGCAGGCCCAGCGTGGTGACGATGAAGCTCGCCACTTCCCAGGCGTCGCGCCACTCTTCGCTCATGGCTGCGCCTTGATCCAGCCGGAGATGTCCTCCACCACGCGGTCCTCGATGCCGTTGAAGCCGTGGTGGGAGAACGCCTCGCACGGCGCGCCGCGCGACTCACCGCCGGAAAACATGTGCAGCGGCGTGCCGGCTGGCAGGCGCTTCATCAGCGCGGGCAGCTGCGCCGGCGCGCAGGCGCCGCAGGGGTCCTGTTCGTGGTGCACCACCAGCACGGGCAGGCGCAGCGCGGTCAGGTCGAGCTCGGTGAGTGGCCGCGCCGTGCTGTCGCCGAAGCGCGAACGGCCCAGGATGGTGGAGGTGAGGACGATGCCGTCCGGCGCGGCAGCGCCCTGCGACTGCAGCGCGGCCGTGGCGGCGGAGTGCGTGCCGCGGCTGGTGCCGACCAGCCAGACCTTCTTGCCGTACTTGCCGCGCGCCCACTGCACCACCGCGGCCAGGTCGGCGGCATGTTCCGGGCTCTCGCGGAAGTCGCCGCCCAGGTAGGGCGGCCGGTTGTGGTCACTGGGCGGATCCAGCAGCACCACGGCATGCCCGCGCTGCGTGAACAGCGAACGCGAGCGGACCAGGAAATTGCCTTCGCGGCGGATGTAGCCGTTGGACGCGATGTCCAGCTGGCCGGCGCCACCGGAGATGAGCACGACCACGGACGCTGGCGAGGGCGGCTCCTGCGCCAGCATGCGCAGCGTGACGCCGGGCCGCGTCGGCAGGTCCACCACCTGCGGGGACTGCGCCTGCGCGTCACCGCACAGCACGAGCGCCCACAGGGCGAGGGCGCGCAGCGGCTTCATGCCGTCATCTCCACTTCCGTGTCCGCCTCCGTGGGCCGGTGCCGGCGCGCGAAACGCTTCTCGCGTTCGTAGGGGAAGACGTCGTAGACATGGCCGGCGAGGATGCGTTCCTTGTGCGACTGCCAGAAGGCCGGGTCCAGCAGGTCGGCATGGTGCTTCATGAACACCTCGCGCACCACCGGGTGGCCCAGCAGGAAGGGCTCGAAGGTTTCCGGGAAGACGTCCTTGGGCCCGACCGAATACCAGACCTCGCCCGACATCTCCTCTTCCTCGTTGCGCGGCGTGGGCACCTTGCGGAAGTTGCAGTCGGTGAGGTATTCGATCTCGTCGTAGTCGTAGAACACGACCTTGCCGTTGCGGGTAACGCCGAAGTTCTTCCACAGCATGTCGCCGGGGAAGATGTTGGCGGCCACGAGGTCCTTGATCGCGTTGCCGTATTCGATCACGGCGCGCTCCACCTGCGTGCTCTCTCCGCCGTCGAACGCCTCCTGCAGGTAGATGTTCAGCGGGATCATCCGGCGCTCGATGTAGAGGTGCTTGATGATCACCTCCTCCTGGCCGTCGCCGTCGCGGTCGCTGATCTCCAGCTGGCTGGGCGCGAAGTTCTTGATCTCCTCGATCAGCTCGTCCTCGAAGCGCTCGCGCGCGAAGGCCACCTCGCTGTACTCCAGCGTGTCGGCCATGCGGCCCACCCGGTCGTGCTGCTTCACCAGCAGGTACTTGCCCTGGATCTGCTCGCGCGTGGTGTCCTTCTGCGGCGGGTAGAAGTCCTTGATCACCTTGAACACGTAGGGGAAGGACGGCAGGTCGAACACCAGCATCACCATGCCCTTGATGCCGGGGGCGATGCGGAATTTGTCGCTGGAGTGCTTCAGGTGGTAGAGGAAGTCGCGGTAGAACAGCGTCTTGCCCTGCTTGGCCAGGCCGAGGGCGTTGTAGAGCTCGTTGCGCGGCTTGCGCGGCATCAGCGAGCGCAGGAACTGCACGAAGGCCGAGGGGGTCTCCATGTCCACCATGAAGTAGGCGCGGGCGAACGAGAACAGCATCTGCAGTTCGTCCTCGCCGAACAGGCAGGCGTCGATCACCAGCTTGCCGTTGCGGGTGTGCAGGATGGGCAGCGCGAACGGCAGCTCGGAGAAGCCGTTGATGATCTTGCCGACCACGTAGGCGCCCTTGTTGCGGAAGAACAGGGACGACAGCACCTGGATCTGGAAGTTGGCCCGCAGCTTCACCTGGTTCAGCCGGCCGCCGATGGCCTCCAGCAGGTAGCCCGCGTCGCGCTCCAGGTCCTCGAAGGGCCGCTGCAGCTGGAAGTTGTCGATGATGCGGGCCATGTCGGCGCGCAGCGTCTCCGGGGTCGGGTAGTAGGAGCGGTAGGTGGGCTTGGCCGCCGGCTCGCTGTTCTCGATGTACTCCGTGCTGACGGCGGGCCGCACGAAGATGAAGTCGTTGTGGAAGTACGTCCGGTGCAGTATCTTGGTGGTGACCGAATTGAAGAAGGTCTCCGCCAGCTCCGGCTGGTGGTGGTCGATCAAGAGGCCGATGAAGTGCAGCTTGACCTGGTGCCACACATCCATGGGCTGGTCGCCGGCCTTGAACTCCTTTTCCAGCCGCTGCACCGCTTCCTTGACGCGCAGGTCGTAGAACTCGATGCGTTCGCGCTGCGCGCGCTGCTGGCCGTGCCAGTCGGCGGTCTCGAAGCGGTGCTTGGCGCGCGCGGACTCGGTGCGGAACAGCCGGTAGTGGCGGTTGAAGCCGTCGAGCATCGCCTTGGCGATGTCATAGGCAAGCGGCGAGTCGAGGCGCTGGGGAAACATCGGCTGCGGCTTTCAGCTCCACTTGGCGATCACGCCTTCGACGGCGGCGCGGTAGACCGGCTCGACCGAATCGGCGCTGTTCACCGTCATGTGCAGGTCCTGCAGCAGCCCGTCGTTCACGCCGAAGGCCCACCCGTGGATCGTGACCTTCTGGCTCTTGGCCCAGGCGTCCACCATCACGGTGCTGACGCACAGGTTCACCACCTGCTCGATCACGTTCAGGTCGACCAGCGCGTCCGCACGCCGATCGGGCGCGATGTTCTCCAGGATGCCGCGGTGCCGGTCCCGCACGTCCTGGATGTGGCGGATCCAGTTGTCGGCCAGCCCGATGCGCGTGCCGTGCAGCGCCGCCATCACGCCACCGCAGCCGTAATGGCCGACCACCATGATGTGCTCCACCTTGAGCATCTCCACGGCGAACTGCACGGTGGACAGCGCGTTCAGGTCCGAGTGCACCACCACGTTGGCGACGTTGCGGTGCACGAAGACTTCGCCCGGCTCCAGGCCGGTGATCTGGTTGGCGGGCACGCGGCTGTCGGAGCAGCCGATCCACATGAACCTGGGCTTTTGCTGCTGCGTCAGCGCGCTGAAGAAGCCGGGGCGCGTGCGCTCCATCTCTGCAGCCCAGGCGCGGTTGTGGGTGAAGAGGTCCTGGATGTTGGGCATGCGGCGATTGTCTCCCGGTCGGGGGCGGGGCGCGCCCCGCCCGTAGGAATACCTACATGGTCTCGGCGAACAGCTCCCGGCCGATCAGCATGCGGCGGATCTCGCTGGTGCCGGCGCCGATCTCGTACAGCTTGGCATCGCGCCACAGGCGCCCCAGCGGGTAGTCGTTGATGTAGCCGTTGCCGCCGAAGATCTGGATGCCCTCGCCGGCCATCCAGGTTGCCTTCTCGGCGCAGTACAGGATGACCGAAGCGCAGTCCTTGCGCACCTGGCGCACGTGCTCGGAGCCGAGCAGGTCCAGGTTCTTGCCCACCGTGTAGCAGTAGGCGCGCGCCGCCTGCAGTATGGTGTACATGTCGGCGACCTTGCCCTGGATCAGCTGGAACTCCCCGATGCTCTGGCCGAACTGCTTGCGGTCGTGGATGTAGGGCACCACGTTGTCCATCACCGACTGCATGATGCCGATGGGGCCGGCGGCGAGCACCGCGCGCTCGTAGTCCAGTCCGCTCATGAGAACCTTGGCGCCGCCATTGAGCGCGCCCAGCACGTTCTCCGCCGGCACTTCCACGTTCTGGAACACCAGTTCGCCGGTGTGGCTGCCGCGCATGCCCAGCTTGTCCAGCTTCTGCGCGATGGAGAAGCCCTTCATCCCCTTTTCGATGATGAAGGCCGTGACGCCGCGCGCGCCCAGTTCCGGCTCCGTCTTGGCATAGACGACCAGCGTGTGGGCGTCCGGGCCATTGGTGATCCAGAACTTGCTGCCATTGAGCAGGTAGTACCCGCCCTTGTCTTCCGCCTTCAGCTTCATGGAGATCACGTCGCTGCCGGCGCCCGCTTCGCTCATGGCCAGCGCGCCCACGTGCTCGCCGGAGATCAGCTTGGGCAGGTACTTCTTCTTCTGCGCCGCGCTGCCGTTGCGCTTGAGCTGATTGACGCACAGGTTGCTGTGCGCACCGTACGAGAGGCCGACGGAGGCGGAGGCGCGCGAGATTTCTTCCATCGCCAGCATGTGCGCGAGGTAGCCCATGTTCGCGCCGCCGTATTCCTCGGGCACCGTGATGCCCAGGACGCCGAGCTCGCCCATCTTGCGCCACAGGTCCATGGGGAACTGGTCGCTGCGGTCGATTTCAGTCGCGCGCGGCGCGATCTCGGCCTGCGCGAAGGCGTGCACACTGTCGCGCAGCGCCTCCAGGTCCTCGCCGAGGCCGAAGTTCAGGCCGGGTAGCTGCATGGTGTGTCTCCTGTCGGTTCGGTCAGTGCTTCACGTCCGGGCGGCCGGTGACGGCCATCAGCGTCGCGCCCATGGTGGCGATCAGTTTCTCGCGCCCCTCGTGCAGCGCCCAGGCGCGGCCCTCGGTGACGGTGATGGTGCGGCCCGGCTTGACCACCAGGCCTTCCATGCGGAACAGCGTGCCCTGCGCGGGGGCCAGCAGGTTGATCTTGTATTCGATGGTCAGCACGCCGGCGTCAGCGGCCATCAGCGTCGAGGCCGCGTAGCCGCAGGCGGAGTCCAGGGCGGTGGCGACCATGCCCGCGTGCAGGAAGCCGTGCTGTTGCGTGAGCGCCTGCTGCCAGGGCAGTTCGATCACGACACGGCCGGCGCCGACGTCGGCGAGCCGCGCGCCGATGGTGTGCATGGCGGCCTGCTTGCTGAAGCTGGCGCGCACGCGCTCGGCGAAGGAGGGATCCTGCGGTTCGAAGCGCGGTGCGTCCATGGGGCCTGCCTGATTGACGTTTACGTTAACGTCAATTATGCCCTGACCTTGTCCTTTTCGAGCCGTGCCAGCAGGCCGCGGGCCTCCTTCTCGTGCGTCCGCACCTCTTCCAGGTTGGCCTGCAGCTCCGCCATCTGCTCTTCCAGCTGCTGGCGGTGCTGGGCGAGGATGGTCAGGAACTTGCGCAGCTGCGGGCCGGTGTCCCGCGGGCTGTCGTACATGTCGATGATGTCCTTGGCCTCGGTCAGCGACAGGCCCAGGCGCTTGGCCCGCAGGGTCAGTTTCAGCCGGGTCCGGTCGCGCGTGCTGTAGACGCGGTTGCGCCCGCCCGGGCCCGAGCGTTCCGGCTGCAGCAGGCCCATGTCCTCGTAGAAGCGGATCGCGCGGGTGGTGAGGTCGAACTCGCGTGCCAGGTCGCTGATCGTGTAGGTGTGGGTGGGCGATGCAGCCATGGGGTGATGTACGGCAGGAGACAGCGGCGCCGCGAAGGGGTGCCTAGAATGGGCGATTACATCTGACGTTTACGTCAACGTCAATCAGCACCGCCCATGAACCTCCTCGAAAGAGAATTGCAGTACCCCCTGGGCGACACCCTGCCCGCCGCCGGCGCCACGCTGGAGCTGGCGCCGGGCGTGCGCTGGATCCGCATGGCCCTGCCCTTCGCGCTGGACCACATCAACCTGTGGCTGCTGCGGGACCGCCTGGACGGCCGCGACGGCTGGACCGTGGTGGACTGCTGCATCAGCCGCGACGAGGCCAAGGCGCAGTGGGAAGAGGTCTTCTCCACCCAGCTGCAGGGCCTGCCCATCCTGCGCGTGCTCGTCACGCACATGCACCCGGACCACATCGGCCTGGCGGCCTGGCTGTGCGAGCGCTGGAGCACGCCGGAACACGAGTGCCGGCTGTGGATCAGCGCCACCGACTACAACGCGGCGCGGCTGGCCTCGCAGAGCACCACGGCCTTCGGCGGCGAGGGCGCCGCGAATTTCTTCGCCTCGCACGGCCTGGTCGACCCGGAGGCGATCGGGCAGATCCGAGGCCGGGCCAACTACTACCCCAACCTCGTGCCGGCCCTGCCGCCGCGCTACCGCCGCATGCAGGACGGCGACGTCGTGTCCATCGGCGGCCACGGGTGGCGCTGCATCAGCGGCTTCGGCCATGCGCCCGAGCACATCTCGCTGTACTGCGAGGCGCTGAAGGTGCTGGTCAGCGGCGACATGATGCTGCCGCGCATTTCCACCAACGTGAGCGTGTACGAGATCGAGCCGGAAGCCAACGCGCTGGCGCTTTTCCTGAGCTCGATCGACAAGTTCCGCGGCCTGCCGCCGGACACGCTGGTGCTGCCCTCGCACGGCAAGCCGTTCCGCGGCCTGCACGCGCGCATCCGCCAGCTGCACGAACACCACCGGGACCGGCTGGCGGAGGTCATGGAAGCCTGCCAGGCCAGCCCCTGCTCCGCCGCCGACGTGCTGCCGGTGCTGTTCAAGCGCAAGCTGGACCTGCACCAGACGACTTTCGCGATGGGGGAGTCGGTGGCGCACCTGCATGCGCTGTGGCACGGCGGCCAGCTGCGCCGCGGCAAGGATGCGGAAGGCGTCTGGCGTTTCGCGCCGACGTAGGTTGGTATCCCGTAGGCTGGGGTGACGCAGGAACCCCAGCGATGCGCGAAGCGCTGGGGTTCGCCTCCGGGCTCACCGCCAGCCTACGAGTCCAGCGCCGTTGTACCCGCGGCAGCGGCCCGCAACCGCCACCTCACCACGCCGGTAGCGCGGCGTCCTTGAGGTGCCCGCGCAGTTCGGGATAGTTCGGCACCACCGTGCGCACCGTCTCCCAGAAGCGCGGGCTGTGGTCCATCACCCGCAGGTGGCTCAGTTCGTGCGCCACCACGTAGTCGATCACCGGAAGCCGGAAATGCACCAGCCGCCAGTTCAGGCGGATCGAGCCGTCGCTGTGCGCCGTGCCCCACAGCGTGCCGGCGCTGGACAGCGTGAGCTTGCGCCACTGCACGCCCAGCTGCGGCGCGTAATGGTTCAGGCGTTCGATGAACAGCGCGCGCGCCTGCCGCATCAGCCAGGCCTGCACGGCGTCGCGGATCTGCGCCGGCTGCGCGTGCTGCGGCAAGCCGATGTGCAGCGTCTGGCGCGCCACGCCGGGCAGGGTCGACGTGTCGGTGTTCAGCACGCCGCCGGTCTCGCGGAAGTTGTGGCGCGGGTCAAGCACCACGATGACCGGCTCGCCCAGGAAAGGAAGGGTCGCGCCGTCCTTCCACTCGATGCGCGCCGCTTCCAGCCGCTCCTGGCGCTCGCGCGCCGCCTCCAGCTTGTTGACGATCCAGCGGGACTTGGCGCGGATCGCCTGCTCCACCTCCCCCAGCGGCACCCAGCGCGGCGCGCTCACCACCAGGCCTTCCGGGCCGACGCTGAAGCCGATGTTCTTGCGCCGGGCGCGGCGGAATTCGTAGGCCACCAGCACCTCGCCCAGGCGCGCTTCGCGGTTCGCGTCCGGATGGCGGAACGCCTGCGGCGCGATCAGCTGTTCGAGCGGCTCGCCGGGCGAGCACTCGAGGTCTTCGGTGGGGACGGTGGGGGCGGGGGCCTTGGCCGCGGGAGGGAGGGATTTCGGCTCGTCGAACAGGTCGAGAAGGAGCTGAAACGGGGACTGCATGGGCCGCGATTTTAAGGGCGCGGCCCGCGTGGGCACCAGTGCCCTTACACGTTGGCCGCTTGTTTCGCGTCCTGGTGTGCGTAGGCCTCGGGATCGAGCCGGCGCATCTCACCCTCGATCCAGGCTTCCACCTCGCGCATCAGTTCGTCGGCGGAGCGGCCTTCGCTGGGGATCGGCTTGCCGATCGAGACGTCCACCACGCCCGCATGCTTGATGAACGCCTTGCGCGGCCAGCATTTCGCCGAGGCCACCGCGATGGGGATGACCGGCGCGCCGGTGGCCACGGCCAGCCGCGTGCCGCCCGACTTGTAGGTGCCGGCCTGGCCACGCGGGATGCGCGTGCCTTCGGGGAACATGATCACCCACACGCCCTGCGCCAGCAGGCGCTTGCCCTGCTCCACCACCCGGTTGAAGGCCTGGGCGCGCTGGCTGCGGTCGATGTGGATCATGTCCATCCGCCCGATCGCCCAGCCGAAGAAAGGGATGTAGATCAATTCGCGCTTGAACACGTAGGCCAGCGGATGCGGCATCAGCGTGGGGATCAGGAAAGTCTCCAGCGTCGACTGGTGCTTCACCAGCAGGATCCCGGGGCTGGTCTTGCCCTGCGGCAGGTTTTCCATGCCGCTCACGCGCACCTGCACGCCGCACAGGACGCGCAGGGCGTCGATCTGCCAGCCCAGCCAGCGGGCGGCCTTCCAGTACATGGCTTCGCCGCTGGCCCAGAGCGATGACACCACCATCCAGATCCCCCAGGGGATCACCGTGGCCAGCATCCAGAGCGCGTGCAGCAGGGAACGCAGGAAGTCCATCGTCGGAACAAGTTCAAGTCGGGCGGGGCGCGGGGGCGCGCGTGACCAGCCAGTCGGCGAACGCGGCGAGGTCCTGGTGCACGCGCGTGTCGGGCGGGTAGCCCTCCGGCAGCGGCTGGCCGCGCAGCACTTGCGCCTTGCCGGTGAGCACCAGGTGCGGCTGGCAGCCGACCACGGAGCCCGCCTGCAGGTCGCGCTGGGTGTCTCCGACCACGTGGGTGGTGCGCAGGTCGACGCCGAAGCGCTCGCCGATCTGTTCGAACAGGCCCGGCAACGGCTTGCGGCACTGGCAGCCCTCGTCCGGGCTGTGCGGGCAGTAGAAGACGGCGTCGATGCGACCACCGAAGGCCGCCACCGCCTTGTACATCTTGGCGTGGATGGCGTTGAGCGATCCCACGTCGAACAGGCCGCGGCCCAGGCCCGACTGGTTGGACGCCACCGCCACGTGCCAGCCGGCGTGGTTCAGCCGCGCGATCGCTTCCAGCGCGCCGGGCAGCGGCTGCCACTCTTCCGGCGTCTTGATGAATTCGTCGCTGTCGACATTGATGGTGCCGTCGCGGTCCAGGATCACGAGTTTCATGGTCGGCCTCCCGCCGTGCCGCCGCCGGGAGCACCCGTCCCCTGGCCGGCCAGCCACGCATTCAAGTATGCAACGGGCGCGCGCATGGGCTCACTGGGCCAGGCGGGACAGGTCGGCGACGCGGTTCATCGCCTGGTGAAGCGTGGCGAGCAGGCCCAGCCGGTTCAGGCGCAGGTCGGCCTCGTCCGCGTTGACCATCACGCCG
The DNA here is from genome assembly GCF_056400765.1 of Ramlibacter sp. P4_H7. Lineage (NCBI taxonomy): Bacteria > Pseudomonadati > Pseudomonadota > Betaproteobacteria > Burkholderiales > Comamonadaceae > Ramlibacter > Ramlibacter sp. P4_H7. The sequence continues at coordinate 175,457 of NZ_JBFUKP010000010.1, read as the reverse complement.
TCGAAGAAGGCATCGACCGGTCCGCGCAGGGCGGCCAGTGTCTGCAGCGAGGCGGTGTAGTCGCCGGCGTCGAACTGCGCGCCCGCCTGCGGTGCGATCTTCTGCGTGGCGGCGTACAGCGCCTTCTCGGCGTCTTCCTTCAGCAGGCGCTCGTTGACGTGCGCGTCGGCCTTCTCGGCCTTCTTCAGGATGTTGCCGATGCGCTTGTTGGCGGCGGCCAGCGCCGGCGCCTCCGGCAACGCGGCGAAGGCGCGCACGGCGGCCAGGCGCTTGGCGACATGGCCCAGGCGCTGCGGCTTCAGCGCCAGCACGGCCTCGACTTCCTGCGCGCTGTAGCCCTGCTCGCGCAGCAGGCCGGCCAGGCGTTCATAGATGAAGTCGGTGAGCTGTCCGGCGGTGGCGGGCTGCGCCTGCGGGAACAGGCCCAGCGCCTCGGTGACCAGCGCGCCGAGTTCCAGCGGCAGGTCCTTTTCCATCAGCATGCGCACGATGCCCAGCGCATGGCGGCGCAGCGCGAACGGGTCCTTGTCGCCCGTGGGCAGCTGGCCGATGGCGAACAGGCCGGCCAGCGTTTCCAGCTTGTCGGCCAGCGCGACCACCAGCCCGAGATCGTTGCGCGGGAGCGCGTCCCCCGCGAAACGGGGGCGGTAGTGGTCCTCGATGGCCACCGCGATCTCGTGGCCCAGCTTGTCGTGGCGCGCGTAGTAGCCGCCCATGACACCCTGCAGCTCGGGGAACTCGCCCACCATGTCGGTGAGCAGGTCGGCCTTGGCCAGCTTGGCGGCGATGTCTGCCTCGTGCGCGAGATGGTCGCTGCCCATCTGCGCCCCGATCACCTTCGCGATGGCGCGCACGCGGTCGATGCGCTCGCCCTGCGTGCCCAGCTTGTTGTGGTACACGACCTTGGCCAGCCCGGGCACGCGCGACTCGAGCGTCTTCTTGCGGTCCTGGTCGAAGAAGAACTTGGCGTCGGCCAGGCGCGGACGCACGACGCGCTCGTTGCCGCCGACCACGGCGCTGGGGTCCTGCGGACGGATGTTGCTGACCACCAGGAACTGGTTGGTCAGCTTGCCGTGCGCGGTGAGCAGCGGAAAGTACTTCTGATTGGCCTTCATCGTGAGGATGAGGCACTCCTGCGGCACTTCCAGGAATTCGCTTTCGAACTGGCAGGTGAGCACGTTGGGACGCTCGACCAGGGCCGTCACTTCGTCCAGCAGCGCATCGTCCTCGATCGGCTTCACGCCGCCACCGACGCGCGCGGCGGCTTCCTGCAACTGGCGCACGATCTCGGCGCGACGCTCGGCGAAGCCGGCGATCACGGCGCCGTCGCTGGCGAGCGTCGCGGCGTAGCTGTCCGCATCCGGAATGCTGACCTCCTGCCTGGCCGCTTCGAAGCGGTGACCCTGCGTGCTGCGGCCAGCCTGCAGGCCCAGCGCCTCCACCGGCACGACATCGCTGCCGTGCAACGCAACCAGGGCGTGCGCCGGACGCACGAACTTGACGTCGGTCCAGCCGTCCGCCAGCTGGTAGGTCATGACCTTGGGAATGGGCAGCTTCGCCAGGCTCTCTTGCAGCGCCTTCTGCAAGCCCTCGGCGAGCGTCACGCCCTTGGCGGTGCTGTCGTGGAACAGCGCCTCGGACTTGCCGTCCATGGCGCGCTTGAGCCTTGGCACGGCGGACGCGTCGGCGCCCAGCGCCTGCAGGCGCTTGAGCAGCGCCGGCGTGGGCTGGCCCGACGCCTCGAGGCCGACACTCACGGGCATCAGTTTTTGCGTCACCGCCTTGTCCGCGGCTTGCGAAGCCACGGCGGTGACGTGCGCGGCGAGGCGCCGCGGCGATGCATAGGACGTGAGCTGCGACTCGTCGCTGGCGAGGCCCTGCGCCTTCAACTGCTCCAGCAGCACGCCGGCAAAAGCCTCGCCCAGCTTCTTCAGCGCCTTGGGCGGCAGTTCCTCGACAAACAGTTCGACCAGGAGGTTCTTCATCGCCATCGCTCAGGCCGCCTTCTTCTGCATGTCGGCCACCCATTCGCGCGGGGCCATCGGGAAGCCCAGCCGCTCGCGGCTTTCGTAGTAGCTCTGGGCCACGCTGCGGGCCAGGTTGCGGATGCGGCCGATGTAGGCCGCCCGTTCGGTCACGCTGATCGCGCCTCGCGCGTCCAGCAGGTTGAAGGTGTGCGCGGCCTTGAGCACCTGCTCGTACGCGGGCAGCGCCAGCTGCTGCTCCATCAGGTGCTTCGCCTGTTTCTCGTGGGCGGCAAAGGCGGTGAACAGGAAGTCCACGTCTGCGTGCTCGAAGTTGTAGGCCGACTGTTCCACCTCGTTCTGGTGGTACACGTCGCGGTAGGTGAGGCCTTCGGTCCACTGCAGGTCGAACACGTTGTCCACGCCCTGCAGGTACATCGCCAGGCGCTCCAGGCCGTAGGTGATCTCGCCGGTGATCGGCTTGCACTCGATGCCGCCCACCTGCTGGAAGTAGGTGAACTGGGTGACTTCCATGCCATTGAGCCAGACCTCCCAGCCCAGGCCCCAGGCGCCGAGCGTGGGGTTCTCCCAGTCGTCCTCGACGAAGCGGATGTCGTTCTTCTTCAGGTCGAAGCCCACCGCCTCCAGCGAACCGAGGTACAGCTCCAGGATGTTGGCCGGCGCAGGCTTCAGCACCACCTGGTACTGGTAGTAGTGCTGCATCCGGTTGGGGTTCTGGCCGTAGCGGCCGTCCTTGGGCCGGCGGCTGGGCTGCACGTAGGCGGCCTTCCAGGGCTCGGGGCCGATGGCGCGCAGGAAGGTCGCGGTGTGCGACGTGCCCGCACCCACCTCCATGTCATAGGGCTGCAGCAGCGCGCAGCCCTGGGCGTCCCAATAGGACTGCAGCTTGAGGATCAGTTGCTGGAATGTGAGCATAGGCTTCGGGGCGGCGCAGTCCGGCCCCGGGGCGGCGCGGGCCGGCGGCCCGCGGAACCTTCCATTTTAGGGCTGCGGCCGGCGTCCCCGGCTCCGCCAGGCCGCCAACGCCGCCGCCAGCGCCAGCAGCCAGAGGGGCGCCAGGCCCGCGCGCGACACCCAGCGCGCGAAGGGCGTGAAGCCGGTGCCGCCCTCCACGTCACCGACCAGCACGCCGCGCGTATGCCGCGGCAGGCTGTGCGTGACCTGGCCGAGGCGGTCGATGATCACCGTGGCGCCCGTATTGGTCGCCCGGATCATGGGCCGCTCGAACTCCAGCGCGCGCATGCGGCTGATGTGCAGGTGCTGGTCGATGGCCAGGGTGTTGCCGAACCAGCCGATGTTGCTGAGGTTGACGAAGACGGTGGGCGCGGCGGCGGGATCCGCGAAGCGCGCGCCCAGCTCCTCGCCGAACAGGTCTTCGTAGCAGATGTTGGGCGCCAGCCGCTGCCCTTGCCAGGCAAACGAGGGCTGCCCCACGTCGCCGACGTTGAAGTCCCCCAGCGGGATGTTCATCATTCGCGTGAACCACTTGAAAAGGGGCGGGACGAACTCGCCGAAGGGGACGAGGTGGTGCTTGTGGTACCGGTAGCCGGCGTCCCCCGGGCGAAAGCCCATCACCGAATTGGTGTAGCCCTGTTCGAAGCTGCCCAGCGGGATGCCCACCAGCACGGCCCGGTTGCCCTGCGAGAAGGTGTCGCGCAAGGCTTCGAGGTAGCCCTCGGGCAGTTGCGCGGGCAACAGGGGGATCGCCGTTTCCGGGGCCACCACCAGTTGCGCATCGGTGTCGCGCAGCATGCGGCCGTACCACTCGAGCGCCTGCGGCACGCCCGTGCCGCCCTCGAATTTCTCGTCCTGCGGGATGTTCCCCTGCAGCAGGCCGACACGCAGCTTGCCGCCGGACGCCGCGGGCGCCCCCCAGCGCGTCTGCGCGTTGCAGGCGGCGAGCAGCGCCGCCGTGCCGCCCACCGCGACCCAGTAGCGCCAGGAACCCCGCTGGCTGCGCCGCACCGCCAGCGCCAGCAGGCAGGCCAACCAGGCGGCCACGGCGCCGATGCCATACACGCCGATCCAGGGCGCCAGCGCCGCGAACGGACCGTCCACGTGGGCATACCCGCCGGCGCCCCAGGGGAAGCCGGTGAACAGTGTTCCGCGCAACAGCTCCGCGCCCAGCCACAGCCCGGCGAACAGGGCCGCATCGCGGCCTGCCTTGCCGGTTGCCGCGAACCGGTACAGGCCGGCCGCCAACGCGTAGTAGAGCGAAAGGAATCCCGCGAGCAGCAGCACGGCCGCGGCCGCGAGCGGCGACGCAAGGCCGCCGTACACGTGCATGGAGATGAACAGCCACCAGAACGTGCCGGTCAGCCAGGCCGTGGCGAAGGACCAGCCCACGAGCGCGGCGCGCCGCGCGCCCTCTTGCCGCTGCAACAGGCCGGCAAGCACGGCCAGCGAGAGCAACTGCACCCACCAGAGCGTCTGGCCGGTGCCGGGCCACGCCATGGACGCGGCCTGGAAGAGGCCGGCAAGCGCGGCCACGAGCGGCGCACCGAATCGGACCGGGCGCGCAGTCAAGCGGGGGCGGGCTCGGCGTCGACCGGCGAGACCTTGAACCAGCGCACGGCGCCGCCCTTGGTATGCAGCACGACGAATTTCAGGCCGCCCACCACCGTGGACTCTCCGCGCTTGGGCACGTGGCCCATGGTGTGCGCGATCAGGCCGCCGATGGTGTCGAACTCGCGTTCGTCGTCGGCGGCAACCATCTGCACGCCGAAGGCTTCGCTCACGCGGTCGATGGAGGTGTCGCCGCTGACCCGGTAGGTGCGGTCCGCCAGGCCGAAGATGTCGCCTTCGTCCTCGGCAATGTCGAACTCGTCCTCGATCTCGCCGACGATCTGCTCCAGCACGTCCTCGATGGTGATGAGGCCCGCGACCCGGCCGAATTCGTCGATGACGATCGCCAGGTGGTTGCGGTTGCCGCGGAACTCGCGCAGCAGGTCGTTCAGGCCCTTGCTCTCGGGCACGAACACCGCCGGACGCAGCAGCGCGCGCAGGTTCAGGCCCGGCGCCCGCTGCAGCTTGAGCAGGTCCTTGGCCATCAGGATGCCGATGATGTTCTCGCGATCGCCCTCGTGCACCGGGAAACGCGAGTGCGCCGTGTCGATCACCAGGTGCAGGATGTCGTCGTAGTCGGCGTCGATGTTGACGAGGTCCATGCGCGGCGCCGCGACCATCACGTCGCCCGCGGTGAGCTCGGCCATCTTGATGACGCCTTCGAGCATCACGCGGGACTCGGGCCCGATGATGTCGTTGTCCTCGGCGTCGGCGAGGGTTTCGATCAGCTCCGCCGTCGAGTCCGGCCCCGGGTGGATGAACTCGGCAACCTTCTGCAGGAAAGTGCGCTTGTCCTGCTTCTCGTGCGCGGTGCGCGCAGGATGTGGTTCAGACACAGCCGTGAGGCGGAGTAAAGGAACCCATAGGATAACGGATTGGCCACGCCCCGGGCTCCGCCGTGCGGATGGCTCAGCGGCCGCTCTTGGTCCGGGCGTCGAGGGCGCCGCGCCGGATCTCCTGCACCTGGGCCAGGAAATCGATGAAGTTCTTGGCCTGCTGCTTCAGGCGGTAGTCGGCCTGCGCGACCTGCTCTTCCACCAGCTCGCTGACGCGCGTGTCGAGCGTGGCGGGCGGCAGCCGCAGGTACGCCTCGGTCTCGCTGCCTGCGCGCTCCAGCGTGGCGCCCGCATTGCGCGCGATCTTGATCATCGCCGTGTTCTCCGACAGCGCATGGATGAACATCAGCTCCACGCCCTCGTTGCGGGCGTGCATGACGGCGCGATCGAACAGGCGCGTGCCGTAGCCGCGGCCGCGCGCCTTCTTCAGCACGGAGACACCGAACTCGGCGCCCGCCGGGGTGCCCGGCTCGTTCGGGATGAAGGCCAGGTGCGCCATGGCGATCAGGTCGAGCCGGCGGTTGAAGACGCCGAAGATGTCGTCGCGCTCGAAATCGAGGTGGTCGACGTAGCGCTGGATCTGCTCGTCGTTGGCGTTGTAGCCGAAACGCAGGTAGCGGTCGTGCTCTTCGAGCGACAGGAGGTGGGCCGCGATACGAGGAGCGTGTCCCGGGCCCAGCGCGCGGATCGGGACCATTCCCCCGGCCGCGCCTTCATGAGTGGCGTCTGGCATGCATGAACTTTAAGGGTTTTCCCGTAAATCACCAGGGTGCCTGCTCGAAAACTGCATGCGGAAGGCAGGGAATGCAGGCGCACGGCAACGAGATACAGCATGCTACAAACGTTCGCAAATTGTTCTTGCTTTTGTAGCCGATGCCCGCCCCTCTCGTCCGCGCATTTCCATTCACGCGCGCCACCAAGGTCATTGCCGTGGCCGACGTGGTGGAGTCGATGCGCCTGATGGAACAGGGGGAGCAGGAGTTCATCACCCGCTGGCACCAGTTCGTCAACTTCGTGACCGACCAGGCTCCCGCCTATTCGGGCCGCCTGCACAAGAGCCTGGGTGACGGCTTGATGCTGGAATTCGGCGACGCCGCCGGCTGCATCCGCGCGGCGCTCGCGATGCAGGCCTGGTTTCGGGACATCAACCAGAACCTTTCCTCCGAGCACCACGTGCACCTGCGCATCGGCGCGCACGTGGCGGACTTCGTCGCCGACAAGTACGACATCTACGGCACCGACGTGAACCTCGCCGCCCGCATCGCGGCACTCGCCGGCCCGGGCGAGGTGGTGATCTCCGCCGCGCTGCGCGAACGCCTCGGGCGATCGCTCGATCTGCATCTGGAGGATCTCGGAAACTGCCACCTCAAGCACGTGAAGCAGCCGGTGCGGGCGTACCGCATCCGCCAGGCCGGTGAGACCCCGGTGCTGCCGGCGCACGCCGACCCGCGCAGCCTGCGCGCCAGCGTCGCCGTGCTGCCCTTTGGTCCGCGGGGTTCGCCCGTGTCCGGGACCAGCGGCGACACACTCGCCGACGAACTGGTGACCGCTCTGGCGCGCAGCGACACCTTGCAGGTGGTGTCCCGCATGACCACGGCGCCGCTCGATGCCGATCGGGACACGCTGAACTCCGTGTGGTCTGAGGTCGGCGCCCGCTTTGTGCTGACCGGCCGCGCCCGCCTGCTGGGAAGCGCCGTCGGCCTGCACGCCGAGCTCGCCGAGGCGGAGAGCGGGCATGTGATCTGGGCGGAGAGCTTCAATCCCGCCGCCGACGGCCAGGGCTTGCTGCACGGCGCGCTGCGCGGCCGCACGGTGGCGGCCGTGCACTCCGCGATCGTGCAGCACGAAGTGGAGTCCGTCGCGGGCCGCCCGTTGACTTCGCTGGAAGGGCCGAGCCTGCTGCTTGCTTCCGTCGGCCTGATGCACAGGCTGTCGCCCGTGGACATCGCGAATGCGCGCGGCATGCTCGAACACCTGCTGGATCGCTGGAGCCGCCATCCCGCCGCGCATGCGTGGCTGGGACACCTGCACGTGCTGCGCGTGCAACAGGCGGCGCCGGGCTCCACCCGCCAGGACGAGGCGCTCGCGCGAGCGCATGCCACAGCCGCCGTGCAGGGCGACCCGGCGTCGCCGATGGTGCTGGCGCTCGATGGCCATGCTTGGGTCCACTGCGCCCGCAACATGGAGGCCGCCGGCGAGCGTTTCGCACAGGCCCTGAGCCTGCGTCCGGACCACACGCTCGCGCGCCTGCTGCACGCGGAGTTCCTCGCCCTGAGCGGGGCGGGCCTGGCCGCGCGGCACGCGGCGGAACAGGCGACCGATGCGATCGTGCTGGAGCCGCTGCGCTACCTCTACGACGCCATCGCGGCTTTCGCGGCCTGGGTGAACCACGACGCGAGCGGCGCCGCGGCGCTGGCGCAGCAGTCGGTGCAGCGCAATCCGCGCTACCTGCCCGCGTGGCGCACGCTGGTGGCAGCCCAGGTGGACTGCGATCGGCTCGGCGACGCGCGGGCCGCCCAACAGCAGTTGCTGAAACGGCAGCCCGCTTTCAGCGTGAAGTCCTTCCTGGGATCGAGTGCCCTGCACGAAAGCCTGGAGGCGCGGATGGCGCGTGCGCTGGCGCGCGCCGGCGTGCCGCAGGAGTGAGCCAGGCCGCTACCAGTGCGCCGGCAGCTTCTTCATCAGCGTGATGCGCTTGATGCCCAGTTCGACGTAGCCGCCCTTCTCGAGGTCCTTCAACAGCCGGCTCACCATTTCGCGCGAGGCGCCGACGCGGCTGGCGATCTGCTGATGGGTGATTTGCGTGAGCTGCACGGGCGCATGGACGCTGCCAGGACCGCGCTCGCTTTCGAGCGTATGAATGACGCGGCCGTAGACATCCAGCAAGGCCATCTGCCGGGCGGTCTCCGTCGCGGAGCGTGCCCGCCGGATCACCTGCGCGACCAGCTGCATGGCGAAGCCGGGTTCCTCGGCCAGGTGCTGCTGCACGGCGGCCCGCGACACCAGCGCGCAGAGGCAGGACTCGAGCGTCATCACCGAGGCGGACCGGGGGGCGCCGTCCAGCGACATCTCGCCGAAGTAGTCGCCGGCGACGATGGTGCCGTAGGTGATTTCGCGCCCGTTTTCGTCCGTCGCGTAGACCTTCACCTGGCCCTGGAGCAGCACGAATAGCGAGTCGCCCGGTTCGCCTTCATTGAGGATGATCGTGTTCTTGCGGTAGCTGCGCACGATGCCGCGTGCCGCGAGCCTCCCCACGGCAGGCGCAAGGTGTGCGATCAACCGGTCCTGCTCGTTCATCGACTCCCCCTCCTGCCTTGAAGAAAACTCTAGCATGGGTGCGGCCGCCCGCAGACGGGGTCAGTGCAGGGGTACCTGCAGGTGCGCAGCGCCAATGGGCGGCAGCACGGCGACCTGCCCCACCAGTGCTCGCACGCTGTTGGACTGCGTCTTGGCACAGAGGCTGCGGACGTGGCTGCGCACGGTGGACACCGCCACGTTCAGTTGCTTGGCTGCTTCCGGCGCCGAAAAGCCCTGGCACAGCATGGCAAGCACCTGCTCTTCGGAGGGCGTGAGTCCGTGGGTGCGGGCAAAGAAGCAGAGCATGACCGCATCGCAGACGGAGGCCCGCGAGAAGATGAGGGCGATGGAAGGGTGGGGGCGATCCGACCCCAACGGGACGACGGCCACGTTGAGGCGCTTGCGTACGGGCGAACGCAGCCCGACGAGGCTGCGTCGGCCGGTCTCCGCCTTGAGGAGCGCCTGGAGCAGCAGCTTGGACTGCACGGCGTCCCCGGCTTGCACGTGGCCTTCGTGCACGGACACCATCTGGCGCCGCGCGAGTTCGTGGCGCGCCGGCTGGTTCGCATGCAGGACTTTCCCTTTCGGGGAAACCAGCAGCACGCCGTAGGCGAGTTCATCCAGCACCCATGACAGTCCATGTCCCGCGCCGTCCATCAAGCCGGCGACGAACGAGGCGCCGTGCGCTCCCTCCAAGGCTCCATCCATCATGCTCCCCTACGAAGTGCAGGGCAGAGCTTAGGGACAGGCCTGCACGGCCGATAGGCATTCTCCAGTGCCGTCTTGGTGACGGATTCACCTTGACGGAGGTCATCCGTCGCGCCCCAGCAATTCCAGGACCGCTCGCCGTACTTCGGGTCGAAAGGCCAGGGCCACGTGCGCCTGTCCGGCGAGGAAGCGCTGGTCCGCCGCAGACAGGACAGCGGTGGTGGCGGGGATCACCACGTTGTCGCAGTTCGTGTACCAGCAGGTGACGGGTGGCAGCGAATGGCGTGACTCGTGGGCCGCCAGCTCCCGGACCCAGTCGCTTCCCAGCCGCATCTGCCGCCCGTTGACGCGCGTGCTGAATCGCGCCAGCCAGGTGCCGCCATGCGGAGTGCCGATGGTGACGATGCCCTGGACTGGACGGACGCCCCGCGACTGCCTCCACCAGGCGCGTGCGGCCAACCCTCCCATGCTGTGGCAAACGAGGAACGGGGCACGACCGGTGCAGCGCGTGACCCGCGCCACGGCGTCGTTGATCGCCGCCGCGTAGTCGTCGATGGACCCGTAGACCGGCTCGAGGTTCACGGCGACGTAGGCATGGCCTTGCGCGCGCAACGTGCGCATCCAGGCGTTCCAGAAACCGCGGTTGCACATGAAACCGTGAACCAGCACCACGCCGACCCGGCCCGCGCGCGCGCCCTCCAGGTGGTCGGGCTCACTCTTCCAGCGAAAGGGCTGCCGCCAGTAGAAGGTGCGAAACAGGTGACCGGTCTCGGAGAGCCACGCGCGCAGGAGCTGCACCACCGTCGGCTTCGGCGCAGGATCGGTCCGGCTGAAGCGCCAGACGACCGCAAATTCCGCGGCGAGCGCGAGCGGTGCTATCGCCATGGTCAAGGCGGCCTCCAGCAGGGCCTGCCAGGGCGAACTTGTCCACCGGACGACCAGCCAGGCAGCGGCCAACCCGATCTGGGCCAGGCAGGCGACCTGCAGCAGTCGCGCGAGGCTGGAGCGGCTGGGCATCACGGTCAGTATCCCATGGGGATGTCGACTTTGACCTTTCTGCGCCGCTAGACTAGCCGCAGGCATGAACACTGCGCAAACCATCCGCGAAGCCGTTGCCGAGGTCGAGCGACTGCGTGAGGAGAGCCGCCTCGTCCCTTCCATTGGAACGGCGGTGCAACGGCTCAAGCGCTTCCAGGGGCGACGGTTTGCCGGCAGCTATGCCGACCTGCTTTCTTCGGTTGACTACGCCGCGGCGACGCGCTTTTTCCTGGAGGAGCTGTACAGCGATCGCGACTTCGGCGAACGCGATGCGCAGTTCGCCCGGATCGCCGGCGCCGTGGAGAAGCTGTTCCCGAAGGATGTCGCGCAGACCGCATCGGCGCTCGCCCAGTTGCATGCCCTGACGGAATCGCTCGATCACGCCATGGCCCGGATCGAGGCGATGGATGGTCACGACGACATCGTAGGTTATGTGCGTGCGTGGAAGGCCGTGGACCGGCGGCAGGATCGGCTGCGACAGTTGGAGAGGGTCGTGGCCATCGGCGCCGAAATGATCCGGCTCACGCGTCTGCCCGGCTTGCGCACCATGCTGCGCATGATGCGCGGCCCCGCTTCCGCGGCGGGCATGAGCTCCTTGCAGCGCTTCCTGGAGTCCGGTTTCGACACTTTCGGGGCGATGGCCAAGCAACGAGGCGGTGCGGAGCGCTTCCTGCAGCTGATCCGGGAGCGCGAGCAGCGCCTCATCGACCTGCTGTTCGATGCCGACTCCGTTGCTTGCGAGACCGAGCTGCAGCGCACCCTAGGACAAGCCCGCTAACGTTGCGGGGCGACCGTGCGCAAGACTTCGCGAGAAGGAGCGTTGGAATGGACCACAGGCCCTGGCTGGCTAGCTACCCCGACGGGGTACCTCACGACATCAATCCCGAGCAATACGGATCGCTGACGCACTTGCTGGAGGAGTCGTTCCGCAAGAACGCGGCACGTCCCTTCTCGGTCTGCATGGAACGCTGGATGACGTACCGGCAGCTCGACGAGCTGTCGCAATCGCTGGCGGCGTGGCTGCAGTCTCGGGGCCTCGAACCGGGAGCCCGCGTGGCGATCATGCTGCCGAACATCCCGCAGTTTGCCGTCACGATGGCGGCGGTGCTCCGCGCCGGCTACACCTGCGTGAACGTGAATCCGCTCTACACGGCGCGCGAACTGGAGCACCAGCTGAAGGACTCCGGGGCTTCGGCGATCGTGATCCTGGAGAACTTCTGCCACACGCTGGAGGAAGCACTTCCCCGGACGGCGGTACGCCACGTGGTCGTGACCGCCATGGGCGACCTTCTGGGCACCGTCTACGGTCAGTGGATCACTTTTGCCGTGCGGCACCTGGCGAAGATGGTGCCTGCCTACCGCCTGGCCCAGACGGACACCTGCGAAGTCACTCCGTTTTCCACGGCGGTGGCAGAGGGGTCCCGGTTGCCGCTGCGCCCGAGCCAGCAGACGCTCGATTCGATCGCGTTCCTCCAGTACACAGGGGGCACGACCGGCTTGTCCAAGGGGGCCGTCCTCACGCACCGCAACGTGGTGGCGGCCATCCTGCAAGCCGAGGCGTGGTTCACGCCGGCGCTGGGCCGCATCGGCGACGTCAGCCGCGTCAACGGCATCGCCGCGCTTCCCCTGTATCACATCTTTGCGCTCACGCTGTGCCTGCTGGCGATCCGGTGGGGAGCGCACATGACGCTGGTTCCCAATCCGCGCGACATCGGCGGCTTCATCGACGTGCTGAAGAAGCGGCAGTTCCACATGCTTCCTGCGGTCAATACGCTGTTCAATGCCTTGCTGCAGCATCCCCAGTTTCGATCGGTCGACTTCTCGCAGCTGTGCGTTTCGCAGGCAGGAGGCATGGCCGCCTCCGAGGGGACCGCGCGGTCCTGGCGGCAGGTGACGGGTTCCGTGATGGTGGAAGGCTGGGGCATGAGCGAGACCTGCGCGATCGGCACCAACAATCCGCTGAACTCCAAGGAGTTCTCCGGGACGATCGGGCTGCCCTTGCCGGGGATCGATATCGCGATCAAGGACGATGAAGGGCGGTCGCTGGCGGTCGGCGAAACGGGTGAGATCTGCATCAAGGGTCCCAACGTCACGCCCGGGTATTTCGAAAAGCCCGAGGAGAATGCCAATGCGTTCACCGCGGACGGCTATCTGCGCACCGGCGATGTGGGTGTGATGGACGAACGCGGCTACACGAAGATCGTCGACCGCAAAAAGGACATGATCCTGGTGAGCGGTTTCAACGTGTTCCCCAATGAGTTGGAGAACGTCATTTCCCTGTGCCCTGGCGTCGTGGAATGTGCGGCCGTGGGCGTGCCGGACGAAAAACAAGGCGAGGCGATCAAGGTGTTCGTGGTGAAGAACGACGAGACCCTCACGGAGGATGGCGTGGTCAGCCACTGCCGCGAGAACCTCACCGGCTACAAGGTGCCCAAGTACATCGAGTTCCGCGACGAACTGCCGAAGAGCAATGTCGGCAAGATCCTGCGGCGGGAACTGCGCGCAGTGCGGTGAGCGAAACCAGCGCGAATCCGGGGACATCTTTGCTCCCTTCCGGTGTGACGGTTTTGGAGCGGGGCTGGCTGTCGTCCAACAACGTCGTCCTTCGGGGGCGCTCGGGTACTGCCGTCGTGGACAGCGGCTACTGGACGCACTCGACGCAGACGGTGGAATTGGTCGCGCGCGCAGCGGGGGATAGTCCTGTGACCACACTGGTCAACACCCACTTGCACAGCGACCACTGCGGTGGAAACGCAGCGTTGCAGGCGCGCTGGCCGGCGCTGCGGACACTCATCCCGCCAGGACTGGCAGAGTCCGTTCGTGCATGGGACCGTGTCGCGCTGACCTATGAACCGACGGGGCAGGAGTGCCCACGGTTCCACATCGAAGGAACATTGCGTCCCGGAACGTCCCTGCAACTCGGTGAATTTCTGTGGCAGGTCCATGCGGCGCCCGGTCACGATTCACACTCGGTCGTCCTGTTCGAACCGGAATCACGAACGTTGATCTCAGCGGACGCGTTGTGGCAAAACGGCTTCGGTGTCGTCTTTCAGGAACTTGAGGGGTCGGAGGCGTTTTCTGAGGTAAGGACGACCCTTGACGTCATCGAGCGGCTCGGGCCCAAGGTGGTCATTCCGGGACATGGATCGGTGTTCAGCGATGTCGCGGGAGCCTTGGCCAGAGCTCACAGCAGGCTGGACGCCTATCTGACCCACCCGGAAAAGCACGCCGCTCATGCGGCGAAGGTGCTGATGAAGTTCAAGCTCTTGGAACTGCAGACTGTGCCGCGCACCGACTTCATGGCTTGGGCAGATCGCACGCCGTACTTCGCGATGGTTTGGCAGCGGTGGTTTACCGCGCATGCGCTGGAAGTCTGGCTGGCGTCGATCTTGGAGGAGCTTGTTCGCAGCAGCGCAGCTCGCTTCAATGGACCGAATGTGGCCAACGCCTGAATTTCTTGCGGTGTGCAAGCGAAAGACACGAACTAAAAACAAAAGGCCCGGCATTGCTGCCGGGCCTTCGTCGCTATAACAGCCTGACGATGTCCTACTTTCACACGGGAACCCGCACTATCATCGGCGCAGAGGCGTTTCACTGTCCTGTTCGGGATGGGAAGGAGTGGGACCACCTCGCTATGGTCATCAGGCTTAACTTTTTGCCCTGCTGGACGGGGTCCAGCAAGACCAATTCATAGAGTCTAGTCAGCAGTGCAGCGGATGCTGCGCTTGATTTCTGATTGCGTTCAACCTTGGCATAACACCTTGATCGATTGATCAAAGTTATAGGGTCAAGCCGCACGAGCAATTAGTACTGGTTAGCTTAACGCATTGCTGCGCTTCCACACCCAGCCTATCAACGTCCTGGTCTAGAACGACTCTTCAGGGGGCTCGAGGCCCCGGCAGATCTCATCTTGAAACGAGTTTCCCGCTTAGATGCTTTCAGCGGTTATCTCTTCCGCACTTAGCTACCCTGCAATGCCACTGGCGTGACAACAGGTACACCAGAGGTGCGTCCACTCCGGTCCTCTCGTACTAGGAGCAGGCTTCCTCAAATCTGCAGCGCCCACGGAAGATAGGGACCAAACTGTCTCACGACGTTTTAAACCCAGCTCACGTACCTCTTTAAATGGCGAACAGCCATACCCTTGGGACCGGCTACAGCCCCAGGATGAGATGAGCCGACATCGAGGTGCCAAACACCGCCGTCGATATGAACTCTTGGGCGGTATCAGCCTGTTATCCCCAGAGTACCTTTTATCCGTTGAGCGATGGCCCTTCCATACAGAACCACCGGATCACTATGTCCTGCTTTCGCATCTGCTCGACTTGTCAGTCTCGCAGTTAAGCACGCTTATGCCATTGCACTATCGTCACGATGTCCGACCGTAACTAGCGTACCTTCGAACTCCTCCGTTACGCTTTGGGAGGAGACCGCCCCAGTCAAACTGCCTACCATGCACTGTCCCCGGCCCGGATAACGGGCCTAGGTTAGAACCTCAAACGCACCAGGGTGGTATTTCAACGTTGGCTCCACCAGATCTAGCGACCCGGCTTCAAAGCCTCCCACCTATCCTACACAGATCCGTTCAAAGTCCAATACAAAGCTACAGTAAAGGTTCATGGGGTCTTTCCGTCTTTCCGCGGGGAGATTGCATCATCACAAACATTTCAACTTCGCTGAGTCTCGGGAGGAGACAGTGTGGCCATCGTTACGCCATTCGTGCAGGTCGGAACTTACCCGACAAGGAATTTCGCTACCTTAGGACCGTTATAGTTACGGCCGCCGTTTACTGGGACTTCGATCAAGAGCTTGCACCCCATCACTTAATCTTCCAGCACCGGGCAGGCGTCACACCCTATACGTCCACTTTCGTGTTTGCAGAGTGCTGTGTTTTTATTAAACAGTCGCAGCCACCGATTTTTTGCAACCTCATTGGGCTCCATCCGCGAGGGACTTCACCTACTAAAGGCACACCTTCTTCCGAAGTTACGGTGTCAATTTGCCGAGTTCCTTCTCCCGAGTTCTCTCAAGCGCCTGAGAATACTCATCTCGCGCACCAGTGTCGGTTTGCGGTACGGTCGTTGCAAGCTGAAGCTTAGTGGCTTTTCCTGGAAGCAGGGTATCACTCACTTCGGCGGCAAGCCGCCTCGTTATCACCCCTCATCTAAGCCCGGCGGATTTACCTACCAGGCACGACTACAGGCTTGAACCGGGACATCCAACACCCGGCTGAGTTAACCTTCTCCGTCCCCACATCGCACTTGCAATCGGTACAGGAATATTGACCTGTTTCCCATCAGCTACGCATCTCTGCCTCGCCTTAGGGGCCGACTCACTCTACGCCGATGAACGTTGCGTAGAAAACCTTGCGCTTACGGCGAGCGGGCTTTTCACCCGCTTTAACGCTACTCATGTCAGCATTCGCACTTCTGATACCTCCAGCAGCCCTCTCGAGCCACCTTCACAGGCTTACAGAACGCTCTCCTACCACTTGCACTTGCGTGCAAATCCGCAGCTTCGGTAACTGGCTTAGCCCCGTTACATCTTCCGCGCAGGACGACTCGATCAGTGAGCTATTACGCTTTCTTTAAATGATGGCTGCTTCTAAGCCAACATCCTGACTGTTTTAGCCTTCCCACTTCGTTTCCCACTTAGCCAATTTTAGGGACCTTAGCTGGCGGTCTGGGTTGTTTCCCTCTTGAGTCCGGACGTTAGCACCCGGTGCTCTGTCTCCCGCGCTGTACTCTTCGGTATTCGGAGTTTGCCTTGGTTTGGTAAGTCGCCATGACCCCCTAGCCAAAACAGTGCTCTACCCCCGAAGGTAATACGCGAGGCACTACCTAAATAGTTTTCGGAGAGAACCAGCTATTTCCAAGTTTGTTTAGCCTTTCACCCCTATCCACAGCTCATCCGCTAGTTTTGCAACACTAGTCGGTTCGGACCTCCAGTACCTGTTACGGCACCTTCATCCTGGCCATGGATAGATCACTTGGTTTCGGGTCTACACCCAGCGACTGGACGCCCTGTTCGGACTCGGTTTCCCTGCGGCTACCCTATTCGGTTAACCTTGCCACTGAATGTAAGTCGCTGACCCATTATACAAAAGGTACGCCGTCACCCTTGCGGGCTCCGACTTTTTGTAAGCATGCGGTTTCAGGATCTATTTCACTCCCCTCCCGGGGTTCTTTTCGCCTTTCCCTCACGGTACTAGTTCACTATCGGTCGATTACGAGTATTTAGCCTTGGAGGATGGTCCCCCCATGTTCAGACAGGATTTCACGTGTCCCGCCCTACTTTTCGCTAGCTTAGTACCACACAGATCTTTTCACGTACGGGGCTATCACCCTCTGTAGCCGGCCTTTCCAAGCCGTTCCGCTAAGTTCTGCGCTATCACTAGCAGGCTCATCCGATTTCGCTCGCCACTACTTTCGGAATCTCGGTTGATGTCTTTTCCTCGAGCTACTGAGATGTTTCAGTTCACCCGGTTCGCCTCGCATGACTATGTATTCATCATGCGATACCGCTTGCGCGGTGGGTTTCCCCATTCGGAAATCTCCGGATCAAAGCTTATTTGCCAGCTCCCCGAAGCTTATCGCAGGCTATCACGTCCTTCGTCGCCTGTAATCGCCAAGGCATCCACCACATGCTCTTATTCACTTGACCCTATAACTTTGACCCCTCTCACGAGGATTCACAAGCCAATCAAGGAATCGCGAGGTCTTTCACCTCGCGCGTTATGCCGTCTTCAAATTGCAGCTTTCGCTCAATTGAAGTCTGGTTGACGCAATCAAAAAATTGTCATTGGCGGCACGGTCTGCACTAAACCTTTACGAATGTGCAGTTTCCGCCAACAACGCTGATTCGACTCTATGAATTGTTAAAGAACAGCCGATTGACTTGCAGCAGATGCCGCAGTCAACAACAAAACAGCCTGGCCAAAAAAGCCAAGCCGCTTTGGTGTTGATGTTGTCCGATGGGTTGATGGTGGAGGATGACGGGATCGAACCGACGACCCCCTGCTTGCAAAGCAGGTGCTCTCCCAGCTGAGCTAATCCCCCAGAGAATTCTTGCGCACTGGAGATGGTGGGTCTGGTTGGTCTCGAACCAACGACCCCCGCCTTATCAAGACGGTGCTCTAACCAACTGAGCTACAGACCCAGGCCGGTCGCGTGACGAGCTTTTGACGTCGCTGGCGACATCTTCCAACAACCGATAAGTGTGGACGTTTGAATTGGATTGCGGTTTCCAGAAAGGAGGTGATCCAGCCGCACCTTCCGATACGGCTACCTTGTTACGACTTCACCCCAGTCACGAACCCTGCCGTGGTAATCGCCCTCCTTGCGGTTAGGCTAACTACTTCTGGCAGAACCCGCTCCCATGGTGTGACGGGCGGTGTGTACAAGACCCGGGAACGTATTCACCGCGACATGCTGATCCGCGATTACTAGCGATTCCGACTTCACGCAGTCGAGTTGCAGACTACGATCCGGACTACGACTGGTTTTATGGGATTGGCTCCCCCTCGCGGGTTGGCAACCCTCTGTACCAGCCATTGTATGACGTGTGTAGCCCTACCCATAAGGGCCATGAGGACTTGACGTCATCCCCACCTTCCTCCGGTTTGTCACCGGCAGTCTCATTAGAGTGCCCTTTCGTAGCAACTAATGACAAGGGTTGCGCTCGTTGCGGGACTTAACCCAACATCTCACGACACGAGCTGACGACAGCCATGCAGCACCTGTGTTCTGGCTCCCTTTCGGGCACTTTCACATCTCTGCGAAATTCCAGACATGTCAAGGGTAGGTAAGGTTTTTCGCGTTGCATCGAATTAAACCACATCATCCACCGCTTGTGCGGGTCCCCGTCAATTCCTTTGAGTTTCAACCTTGCGGCCGTACTCCCCAGGCGGTCAACTTCACGCGTTAGCTTCGTTACTGAGTCAGTGAAGACCCAACAACCAGTTGACATCGTTTAGGGCGTGGACTACCAGGGTATCTAATCCTGTTTGCTCCCCACGCTTTCGTGCATGAGCGTCAGTGCAGGCCCAGGGGATTGCCTTCGCCATCGGTGTTCCTCCGCATATCTACGCATTTCACTGCTACACGCGGAATTCCATCCCCCTCTGCCGCACTCCAGCGATGCAGTCACAAATGCAGTTCCCAGGTTAAGCCCGGGGATTTCACACCTGTCTTACATCACCGCCTGCGCACGCTTTACGCCCAGTAATTCCGATTAACGCTTGCACCCTACGTATTACCGCGGCTGCTGGCACGTAGTTAGCCGGTGCTTATTCTTACGGTACCGTCATGAGCCCTCTGTATTAGAAAAGGCCTTTTCGTTCCGTACAAAAGCAGTTTACAACCCGAGGGCCTTCATCCTGCACGCGGAATGGCTGGATCAGGCTTGCGCCCATTGTCCAAAATTCCCCACTGCTGCCTCCCGTAGGAGTCTGGGCCGTGTCTCAGTCCCAGTGTGGCTGGTCGTCCTCTCAGACCAGCTACAGATCGTCGGCTTGGTGAGCCTTTACCCCACCAACTACCTAATCTGCCATCGGCCGCTCCAATCGCGCGAGGTCTTGCGATCCCCCGCTTTCAACCAGAGTTCGTATGCGGTATTAGCGTAGCTTTCGCTACGTTATCCCCCACGACTGGGCACGTTCCGATGTATTACTCACCCGTTCGCCACTCGCCACCAGGGTTGCCCCCGTGCTGCCGTTCGACTTGCATGTGTAAAGCATTCCGCCAGCGTTCAATCTGAGCCAGGATCAAACTCTACAGTTCGATCTTGAATTTGCTCTAGGAATCGAAGTGAACTTCACTTCTTTTCGTTGAGCGTTTGATTTGTTCCGAAGAACTTGGCAATCGCCATCAAACGCCCACGCTTATCGGCTGTATGTTGTTAACGAACCCGCAAGAACTTCCAGCATTGCGCCTTCTTTCCTTGCCAACCCCGCTGCGATCAGCGAAGCCCTCGATTATGACAGATTTTTTGAAGCTCTGTCCAGCTGTTTTTGCTGCTTCGTTTGCGATTCGCGCTTACGTCGCGAGTCGCTGGCGTCAACAGCGAAGCCCTAGATTCTATACCGACTTTTGATCGTCCGCCGAAGCGTTTGGGCTTTTTCTCTCCGCTGCCCCCGATGCGCTTTTCGCGCCGCCGTGATCAGCGAAGCCTGCAACTATAGCACAAGGGAAAACCCGAGGTCTACAGCGCGAAGGGCAGGCTCCTCTGCCGTTGCCCCGTCAGCCTGAACAGCGCATTGGCCACCGCAGGCGCTACCGGCGGAACGCCGGGTTCCCCGACACCGGCGGGGGGCCGCTCGCTGGGGACGATCCACGTCTGAACGAGCGGGGCCGATGCGAGCCGGAGCATGGCGTAATCGGGAAAGTTTCCCTGCTGGACGACCCCGTTTCGTATGTCGATCCGCCCGTACAAGGCGGCCGTCAACCCGAACACGACTGCGCCTTCCATTTGTTGGGCGACGATCTGGGGATTGATCACCGTGCCGCAGTCGATAGCGCAGACGACACGGTGGACCCGTGGAACCCCCTTGTCCACCGACACCTCGGCGACCTGCCCGACCACAGAGCCGAACGACTCATGCAGCGCGACGCCGAGAGCTCGCCCGGCGGGCATGACCCGCGTCCCCCATCCCGCTTTCTCGGCCACCAGATTGAGGACCGCGAGGTGCCGAGGAGCGTCCTTTAGCAGCGCACGCCGCAGTTCAATGGGGTCATGCTCCAGTGACCACGCCAGTTCATCCATGAACGACTCGCCGAAAAAGGCGTTGTGGGAATGCCCGACGGACCGCCAGAAACCCACGGGGACCCCGCTGTGCGTGAACACGTGCTCCATGCGCCGGTGCGGAAAGCCATAGGGCTGGTCGAACAGGCCTTCGGAGGCCGTCTTGTCCGGCAGGTCGATGGGGCCGGCCAGCTGCGGCAGGCCCCGCTCCATCCAGCGAGGGGAAATCGCGTCGCCGGCGGACTTGATCTGCAGCCCCACGGGTTGCCCCGCCCGATCGATCGTCGCGCGCAGGCGCGCTACATGCATGGGACGGTAGAAGTCATGGCGCATGTCCTCCTCCCGCGACCAGATCAACTGCACCGGGACACCGGGCATGTCCATCGCGACGCGCACCGCCTGCGCCACGTAATCCACCTCGAGCCTGCGCCCGAAGCCGCCCCCCAACAAGGTGACATACAGATCCACGCGCTCGATCGGCACTCCGGCCACGCGCGCCGCGGCGGCGCGGCACATGGGGGGAACCTGGGTCGGCGCCCAGACCTCGACCCGATCGCCGTCGACCCTCGCCGTCGCGTTCATCGGTTCCAGCGTCGCGTGCCCGAGGAACGGCGCGCTGTACCAGGATTCGAGGGTGCGCGCGCCATCGCGGGACGCCGGGTCCACGTCGCCGACCGCGAAGAATTGATGGCCCTCGTGCTGCTTCACCGCTTGTTCCAGCGCGAGCGCAATGTGGTTCGAGTTCAGGTCACCCGCCGCACGGCCCCGCCATTCCACGTCGACGGCCTGCACCGCCCGCTGAGCCTGCCAGAAGCTCGCGGCGACGATCGCAAAACCTCCCGAGGATCCCGCAAAGGCAGGGAGCAGCACCAGGCGCTCGACCCCGGGCAACGCCATGGCCGCCTTCGCGTCGATCCGCCCGGGCGCCCCCCCCAGCATCGGGGACAGACGCAAGGCGGCGAACTTCATTCCCGGCAGGCGGACGTCCAGCCCGAAGCGGGCAGTGCCATTCACCTTGCCTGGCACGTCGAGGCGCGCCGCGGGCTTGCCGATCACGCGCCAGCTCTGGCGCGCCTTCAGTTGCACCGTGCCAGGTGGCGTCGCGGCAGCGACGCGAGCCAGTTCCCCATAACTTGCGGAGTGCCCCGAAGGATGCGTCACGACGCCGTCGATGACCTGCAGTTCGTCGATGGGCAACTTCCACTGCAGGGAGGCCGCCCCCAGCAACGACGCACGGGCGGTCGCCGCGGCAACACGGACCACATCCCATGCATCCGCGACGCTGCTCGAGCCGCCAGTGACATTCAGCCCGAGTTCGCGCCCGAGCTTGCCCACGACCCAGCGTCCGGCCTTCACGCGGCCCAAACCATCTTCGCGATCCTCCTCGGACGGATGGAAAGGCAGGTTACCCATCAGCATGGCGACGTTGCCATACACGGCGTCCCATCCGGCTTGCTCGATGCGCACGCTGGCCAGCGGCACGTCGAGCTCCTCCGCCGCCAGCTGAGGGAGCGCCGTATGCACGCCCTGCCCCATCTCGCTGCGCGGCATCGCCAGCACCACCGTGCCGTCCGGCAGGACCTTGATCCAGCCGTTCAGTGCGATGTCCCCTTCACCTGGTCTCATCATCGACGCGAGTCCGAGTCGCGAGCGCTGCGGCGTCGCGAGCCAGCCGACCAGCAGAGCGCCCGCACTCGCCGTGGTGCCGAGCAGCCAGGTCCGTCGCTTCACGCCTTGAGCCCCGCCGCGCGCTTGATGGCGGCGCGCACCCGCTGGTAGGTGCCGCAGCGGCAGATGTTCGTCATCGCCTCGTCGATGTCGGCGTCCGTGGGCTTGGGCTTGCGCTCCAGGAGCGCCGCGGCCGCCATCAGCATGCCGCTCTGGCAGTAGCCGCACTGGGGTACCTGTTCGGCGATCCACGCGGCTTGCAGGGGATGGGCCCGGGCGGACGTGCCCAGGCCTTCGATGGTCTGGATGGCCTTGCCGGTCACGCTCCCCACCGGAACCACGCAGGAGCGCACGGCCTGTCCGTTGACGCGCACGGTGCACGCACCGCAGGCCGCGACGCCGCAGCCGAACTTGGTTCCGGTCAACTGCAACAGATCCCGCAGCACCCACAGCAGGGGCATGGCCGGGTCGGCTTCCACCTGCTGCCGCGCGCCATTGATATTGAGCTCCACGGAACCCCTCCCTTGAACGGCAGGTCCCACTATAGCCAAGCGCCACCACGTTGCCGATGCCTCGCGGCGCCACTGCAGCGGCGGTGCTACGCTCCATGCCTTTTCCGGTTCCCTCATGGCCCTCATCACGCTCGCCAACGCCCAGCTCGCCTTCGGCCATGTAGCCTTGCTGGACCACGCCGATTTTTCGCTGGAGGCCGGAGAGCGGGTCGGCCTGATCGGACGCAATGGCGCCGGCAAGTCCTCGCTGCTGCGCATCCTGGCCGGCCTCGAGCGTCCCGACGACGGCGAAGTGCAGCGGCAACAAGGCCTGCACACGGCCTTCGTTCAGCAGGAACCCGAACTCGACTCCGAGTCGACGGTCTTTGCGTCGGTCCAGTCCGGACTGGCGGACGTGGTCGCGCTGATCGACGACTACACGCACGGCCGTGGCGACCTGGACGCGCTCCAGGGACGCATCGAGGCCCAGGACGGCTGGAACTGGCAGCAGCGCGTGGACGAAACCTTGCACCGGCTGCATCTCGACCCCGAAGCGCGGATCAACACCTTGTCGGGCGGCAACCGAAAGCGCGTCGCGCTGGCGCAGGCGCTGGTGCGTCGACCGGAAGTGCTGCTGCTGGACGAACCGACCAACCACCTCGACCTCGATTCCATCGAGTGGCTCGAGAACCTGTTGCTGGAGTATCGCGGCAGCGTGATGCTGATCACCCACGACCGCGCCTTCCTGGACCGGGTGGCCACGCGCATCGTCGAACTCGATCGCGGACGACTGCTTTCCTATCCCGGCAATTTTTCCAGGTACCAGGCGCTCAAGCAGGATCAGCTCGCGCAGGAGGCCATCGTCAACGCCAAGGCCGACAGGCTGCTCGCGCAGGAGGAGGTCTGGGTGCGCAAGGGGGTAGAGGCTCGCCGCACCCGCGCGCAGGGCCGCATCACGCGCCTGGAACAGCTGCGCGCGCGCCGCGTGGCCCGCCGCGAAGCGCTTGGGCGCGTGAGCATGGAAGTCGCCACGGGGCAACCCACCGGGAAGATCGTGGCCGAACTCGCGCACGTGTCGAAGTCATTCGGCGAGCGGGTGATCGTGCGGGACTTCAGCAGCACCATCCTGCGCGGCGACAAGGTGGGCCTGATCGGCCCCAACGGCGCCGGCAAGACCACGCTTCTCAAGCTGATCCTCGGCGAACTCGCGCCGGACAGCGGGCGGGTGCGACTCGGCAGCAACCTGCAGGTGGCCTACTTCGACCAGATGCGCAGTGCGCTCGACCCGAACGCGACACTGGAGGATTTCATCAGCCCCGGCAGCGAGTGGATCGAGATCGGAAAGCAGCGCAAGCACGTCAAGAGCTATCTCGGCGATTTCCTGTTCTCGCCCGCGCGCGCCACCTCGCCGGTGCGATCGCTGTCAGGCGGCGAGCGCAATCGGCTGCTGCTCGCGCGTCTGTTCGCCCGGCCCGCCAACGTGCTGGTGCTGGACGAGCCCACCAACGACCTCGATATCGAGACCCTCGAATTGCTGGAGGAACTCCTGCAGGATTACGAAGGCACCGTGTTCCTGGTGAGTCACGATCGCGCCTTCCTGGACAACGTCGTCACCAGCACGATCGCCTTCGAAGGCGACGGGCGCTGGCGCGAGTACGAAGGAGGCGTGCAGGACTGGCTGACCCAGTCGCGCCGCGCGCGCGAGCTCGCGCAGGTGCCGGCGGCGCCGCCATCATCCTCGCGCGCGCCGTCGCAAGCGCCGGCGGCTGCGGCGCCACCCCCGCCGCAGCGCCGCAAGCTTGGCTACAAGGAGCAGCGCGAACTGGAAGCGTTGCCCGCGCTCATCGAGGCGCTCGAGCTGGAACAAAAGGAGATCCAGTCGCAACTCGCCGATGGCCGCGTGTACGGCGAGGACCCCGGTCGCGCGCAGCAACTCGCCTCGCGCAGCGAGCGCATCGAGGACGAGCTGATGACGGCGCTAGAACGCTGGGAGACCCTGGGTCAACTGTAGGCTCCTGCCGTCATCCGAAGGCGGTCATAGCTGACCTGTCCGGGCCCCGTTGCGCAGAGGGCGCCGCTAAAGTCGCTGGACCCATGCACGCCTGCCCTTCCGAGACCACTGCCCTTCGGCCGTCCCCCTTCTGGCCCGGCCTCTGTCGCTGGCTGGCGATCACACTCTTCCTGGGCTGGACCGGCGGCTGCGCGAGCCTGCCGGCGAACACCGGCCGCACGCCTTCCGCGCACTTTGCCCAGGCCGACCAGACCAAGCTCGGGCAGTTGGTGCAGGCCCGACGCGCGCAAGCCGGCGCGCGAAGCGATTCCGCATTCTTTCTGCTGGACACGGTCGACAACGCGCTGTCCAGCCGGCTGGCGATGGCCGATGCGGCCCAGCGCAGCCTGGACCTGCAGTACTACGCGATCCACGCCGACGCCAGCACCGAGGTGATCCTGCAGCGCCTGCGCGAAGCAGCGCGGCGCGGCGTGCACGTGCGCATCCTGCTCGACGACTTCAACTCCGTCGGCGAAGACGCGCAGGTGCTGCGCCTCGCGTTCGAACCCAACGTGGAGATGCGCCTGTTCAATCCGCTCCCGGGATCACGCAGCAGCATGATCGGCCGGGTGGTCACGTCGCTGCACGACGTCGGCCGCATGCAGAAGCGCATGCACAACAAACTGTTCATCGCCGACAACGCGTGGGGCATCACCGGCGGCCGCAACCTGGGTGACCGCTACTTCGGCAGCGGTGACAAGCAGAACTTCGTGGACCTGGACGTGCTGGCCGCCGGCCGCATCGTGCAGGACATGTCGGCCAGCTTCGACCGCTTCTGGAACGACGAACTCTCCTATCCGGTCGAAACCCTGCTCGATCCCAAGGAACTGGAGTCCCTGCGCAAACCGCAGGCGCCCGCCTCCGCGACCGGCCCTGCGACCGGCACGCCGCAGCCGCCCGCGGTCGCCTTGCCCGTGACGGTTTCGCCAACGGTGCTGCCCTCCGTCACGCCCACCGCCGTGATCCAGGCCGAGCGTCCCCCGATGGACCTGCGCTCGGTCCCGCTCACCTGGGCACCTTCCACCTTGCTCGTGGACAAGCCCGGCAAGGTCGGTCCGGGCGACGACGAGGTCAACGCCGGCGAGACCGTGATCGACGGCCTGCTCAACCTCATGCAGCAGGCCCAGGGCGACGTGCTCATCATTTCTCCCTACTTCGTGCCGGGCGCCCGCATGATGGCCGTGTACGAGCAGTTGCGAAAACGCGGGGTGCGGATCCGCGTGCTCACCAACTCGCTCGCCTCCAACGACGCACCGGCCGCGCACGCGGGCTACGCGCGCTACCGTAACGCCTTGCTGGACATGGGTGTCGAGCTTTACGAGATGCGCTCCGACCCCGAAACCGCGGCGGCCCTGCTCGGCTCCAGTTCGCAGAACCAGAAGCAAACCGGCTGGTGGGGTAGCGGGCCCGGCGGTTCCAAGGGCAACAGCGGCTCGCGTGCCAGTCTGCATTCCAAGGCGGTGATCATCGACCAGCGCTATTCGGTGATCGGCTCCATGAACCTGGATCTGCGCTCCCAGTTGAAGAACAGCGAGGTCGGTCTCCTGATCCGCAGCACCGCCCTCGCGCAGCAGGCGACGCGCCAGGTCGAAGACACGCTGGCCTCGGCGGCATACCGCCTGGAAGGGCGCGATGGCAAGCTCCACTGGCGCGCACCCCAGGGCGCCAGCTTCCGGGACGAGACCGGCGAGCCAGGCGCAAGCACCAAGCTCAAGATGCTGGTGCGCGTGCTGGGCCGCTTCTCGCCCGACGAGATGCTGTAGCCGCGCGCGGCCTTACATCCGCTTCACCAGTTCCGTGTATTTCTTCCAGAAGGCCGCGTCCTGCGTGGTCGCGAAGTTGATGCGCATCAGCGTGCTCGGAGTGCGCTCGGCATGGAACAGCGCGCCGGGGGCCAGCAGGTAGCCTTCATCCAGCATGCGCTGCGCCAGCGCGTCCGTGTCGACACCGGTGTCCACCCACCCGAACAGGCCCGCGGGTTCCGCGGCGAATCGGCAGCCGGCATTCAGCGCCAGCTTCACGCTGCGGCTGCGCGCCGCGTCCAGCCGGGTGCGGATGCGCTCGGAGTGCCGGCGCAGCTGGCCCTGCTCGATGCACAGCGCAAGCGCCTTTTCCAGAAGCGCGGGCGTGGTCAGCGTTGCGAGCAACTTGGTGTCCAGCAACTGCTCGACCAGTGAAGGCGGCGCGGCGAGGAAGCCGATGCGCCAGTTCGGCGCCAGGATCTTGGCGAAGCCGCCGACGTAGATGGTGCGCTGCAGGCCGTCGAGCGCGGACAGCCGCGTGGCGTGCTGCGGCGCGATGTGACTGTACGTGTCGTCCTCCACCACGTGAAAGTCGTGCTGGTGCGCCAGTTGCAGAATCCGGTGTGCGCTCCCCGGTGACAGGCAATAGCTCGTGGGGTTGTGGAACACGCTCACGCTCACGTAGAGCTTGGGCTTGTGTACCGCGCAGTACTTCGCCATGACCTCCAGGTCGGGCCCGTCGGCCCGGCGCGGGACGGGCAGCAGATGCATGCCCAGCGCCGTCAGCCGCGCGAACTCCACGGCCCAGCCCGGCTCCTCCACCATCACCGGATCGCCCGGCCGCAGCAGCGTGCGGCTGATGATGTCCAGCGCATGCGTCGCGCCGACCGTCGTGATGATCTGGTCCGGCGTCGCCGGCACGTGGAGCCCGGTCAGCTTGTGCGCCAGTGCCCGCCGCAGTCCACCGTCGCCCAGCGGTTCGCCGTATTGCAGCGAGAAGGCGTGCAGCGCCTTCGTACTCGTGACCTTGCGCACGGCCGCCGGCATGAAAGTGGACTCCAGCCAGTCGGAGGGGAACACGCCCATCCCTGGCTGCGGCTTGTCGCTGATCTTGTGGAACATGCCGCGGATCAATGAGGTCGCGTTCACCGGTGCCGGCCCGCGGCGCGCGACGATCCAGTGGGCCGCGTTGAAGCCCGCCGGCAGCACCGGCGCTGCGTCCTCGCCGTTGACGGGGGCCGAGGTTTCGCGCACGAAGAAGCCTCGGTTCCTGCGCGCCTCCACCAGGCCCTGCGCCAGCAGCTGGTCATACGCGGCCACCACCGTGGACGGGCTCACGCCGTGCTGCGCCGCGCACTGGCGCACCGAGGGCAGCCGGGTGCCCGCGGCCAGCAGCCGGTTGCGGATGCGCTCGGAAAAACGGCCGGCAAGCTGCTCGGTGAGCGATTGGGAAGATGCCTTCATCAGCATGGGAGTCGTCCTGTGTACTGGCACCTGGGGCAGCACAGAAGCGCCGGTGATCTGGCGAACTGTACTGATGGTGTACTGGTTGCGGAGATTACATTGACCGGCATGCCCTCGCAATCCCCTGGCCCATGAGCAGCGCCGAAATCACCGCGCTGCTGCTGTTCTGTACGGCGATGAGCTTCTCGCCCGGACCGAACACCACGCTGTCCACCGCGCTTGCCGCGAACGGGGGCTTGCCCCGCGCGCTGCGCTTCTGCGTTGCCGTCCCAGCGGGCTGGACGCTGCTGATGGTCGGATGCGGCCTGGGCCTGGGCGCGCTCGTACTGGAAGTGCCGACGCTGCGCTGGGCCGTCAAGCTGCTCGGCGTGGCCTACATGCTGTGGCTCGCCTGGAAGCTGGCCGGCGCGCGCCGCCTGGTGGAAGTTGACGCGAGCCGCCTGCGCGTGGGCTTCTGGCAAGGCGTTGGGCTGCAGTTCCTCAACATCAAGGCTTGGATGCTGGCGCTGACGCTCACTGCCGGCTGGGTGGTGAATGGCGCCGGGCAGCCAGCGCCCAACCCGGGCGAACGCCTGGCCATCATCTGCGCGGTGATGGCGGTGTTCGCCTTTAGCAGCAACTTCAGCTACGCACTCGCCGGTTCCATGCTGCGCCAATGGCTGGCGCAGGGTCAACGGCTGCTGTGGTTCAACCGCCTGCTGGCGCTGGTGCTGGCGGCCACGGCCGCCTGGATGGTGACGGTATGAACGGGCCGGAGCGCAAGGGGCTGCTGCTGGGGCTGCTGGGCGTCGCGATCTTCGCGCTGACGCTGCCCATGACTCGCCTGGCCGTCGGCACGGCCGAAGCGCCCTTGATGTCGGGCGTGTTCGTCGCCCTCGGTCGCGCCTGTGTCGCCGCCGCACTGTCTGCCGTGTTCCTGCTGGCGACGCGCGCTCCGCTGCCGCGCCGGCAGGACTGGTGGCCGCTCGTGCTCACTTCCGCCGGCGTGGTGTTCGGCTTTCCGCTGTTCACGTCGATCGCCATGCGCCACGTCGAGGCGGTGCATGCCAGCGTCGTGGTCGGCGTGCTGCCGATGGCGACGGCGCTGGTGGGAGCGCTGCTGCACCGCCAGCGGCCCTCGGCCGGCTTCTGGCTTTGCGCGGCCCTGGGCAGCGGGTTGGTGGTGGGGTTCACCGTGCTCAAGTCCGGCGGCGCCGGCGGCATCCAGGCCGCGGACCTGCTGCTGCTGGCCGCCATGGCGTGCGCCGCGATCGGCTACGGCGAAGGCGCGCGCCTGTCCCAGCGCATGCGGGCCGAGCACGTGATCTGCTGGGCGCTGGTGATCGCCTCTCCCCTCACGCTGCCGCTGGCTTGGTGGACGCGCCCGGCCGCGGCGCTGCCGGCGAGCGCCTGGTGGGCCTTCGGCTATGTGGCCGTGTTCTCCATGTGGATCGGCTTCTTCGCCTGGTACCGCGGGCTCGCATTGGGCGGCACCGTGCGCGTCAGCCAGGTGCAGCTGGTCCAGCCCTTTCTCAGCATGCTGTTCGCGGTGCCGCTGCTCGGCGAGCACCTGGACCTGGTCACGCTCGCCTTCGGCGTGGCCGTAATCGCCACCGTGTTCGCGGGCCGCCGGATGCCCGTGCGCGCTGCCCCCAAGCCGGCTTTCTCCCCTGTCCTGGAGCCTCGATGAAACCCGATGACCTGCCGCCCACCACGGGCTGGACCCTGGCGCGACGCGCCGAACGCATGAACCCCTCCGTGATCCGCGAGATCCTGAAGGTCACGGAGCGTCCCGGGATCATCAGCTTCGCCGGTGGGCTGCCTTCGCCGCGCACCTTTCCGGTCGCGGCCTTCGCCGAAGCCTGCGAAAAGGTCCTGCGTGCCGACGGCCAGGGCGCCCTGCAATACGCCGCGAGCGAGGGTTACCGTCCGCTGCGTGAAGCCGTTGCCAGGCAACTTCCGTGGTCCGTGGACCCGGAGCAGGTGCTGATCACCACCGGCTCGCAGCAGGGTCTGGACCTGGTCGCCAAGGTGCTGATCGACAGCGGCAGCCGGGTGCTGGTGGAGACGCCGACCTACCTCGGCGCGCTGCAGGCCTTCGCGCCGATGGAACCGGAGGTGGTGGGCGTGGCGAGCGATGCCGAAGGCGTGGACCTGGCCGACCTCGCGGCCCGGCGGGCCGGCGCGCGCTTCTTCTATGTACTGCCCAACTTCCAGAACCCGACCGGCCGCACCATGAGCGAGGCGCGGCGCCAGGCACTGGTGCAGACCGCGCGCGAACTGGCGCTGCCGATCGTGGAGGACAACCCCTACGGCGACCTCTGGTTCGATGCGCCGCCGCCGGCGCCGCTCACCGCGCGCCACCGAGAGGGCAGCATCTACCTGGGCTCGTTCTCCAAGGTGCTGGCGCCGGGCCTGCGGCTCGGCTACCTGGTGGCGCCCCGGCACGTGCTGCCCAAGCTGCTGCAGGCCAAGCAGGCAGCCGACCTGCACAGTCCCGGCTTCAATCAGCGGATGGTGGCGGAGGTGATCCAGGACGGCTTCCTGGAACGTCACGTGCCGACGATCCGCGCGCTGTACCACGCGCAGCGCGACGCCATGCTCGCCGCGATGGACCGCGAGATGGCCGGGCTGGACGTGCAATGGAACATCCCCGACGGCGGCATGTTCCTCTGGGCGCGGCTGCCGGCAGGCATGGACGCGCTTGCGCTGTTGCCCAAGGCCGTGGAGCGGGGCGTGGCCTTCGTTCCGGGCGCGCCTTTCTATGCGGGCGATCCGGATGCGCGCACGCTGCGGCTGTCCTTCGTGACCTCGACCACCGAGCAGATCGCCTCCGGCATCGCGACGCTGGCCGCCACGATCCACGACAACCTGCCGGGCAAGCGATGCTGAAGATCTGGGGCCGCCTTTCCTCCATCAACGTGCGCAAGGTGTTGCTCGCCGCGCAGTGGCTGCAGGTGCCGTTCGAACGCGTCGACGCCGGCGCGAGCTTCGGCATCACCCGCACGCCCGAATACCTTGCACGCAACCCGAATGCGCTGGTCCCGACCGTCGAGGACGACGGCTTCGTGCTGTGGGAGTCCAACGTCGTGGTGCGCTATCTGTGTGCGAAGCACGCGGACGGCACGCTGTATCCGCGCGACCTGCGCGCGCGCTTCGACGCCGAGCGCTGGATGGACTGGCAGCAGACCACGTTCAACGGCGCCGGGCGCGAAGCCTTCATCCAGCTGATCCGCACACCGCAAGACCGCCGCAACGACCAGGCGATCGCGGCGTCGGTCGCGGCCACCGAGCCATTGCTGGCGCTCCTCGACGGGCTGCTCGCCCAACGCCCCTTCATCGCCGGCGAGCAGTTCACGATGGCCGACATCCCGCTGGCTTGCGAGATGCACCGCTGGTGGGGCCTGCCGCTGGAGCACCCCGCGCATCCGCACCTGCACCGCTGGTACGACGGCATCCGCCGGCATCCCGCCGCTCGCGGCGTTCTCGACCTTCCCCTGAGCTGACCATGGCGCAACGCCTCTTCAAGCAAGTCGACGTCTTCACCGCCACGGCCTATCGCGGCAACCCGGTCGCCGTAGTGCTGGATGGACAAGGCCTGTCCGGCGAGCAGATGCAGGAATTCACCAACTGGACCAACCTGTCCGAGGCGACCTTCGTGCTGACGCCGACGCAAGTCGGCGCCGACTACCGCCTGCGCATCTTCTGCCCGGGCCGCGAACTGCCGTTCGCGGGCCACCCGACGCTGGGAAGCTGCCATGCCTGGCTGGAGGCGGGCGGCAAGCCCCAGGGCGAGTACGTCGTGCAGGAGTGCGGCGTCGGACTGGTCAAGCTCAAGCGCGACGTCCAGCGACTGGCCTTCGCCGCGCCGCCCCTGCGCAAAAGTGGGCCGCTGCCGGAAGAGGACGTGGCGCTGATCGCCCGCGGACTCGGCATCGCGCGCGGCGACATCGTGGGACATGCCTGGTGCGACAACGGCCCGAATTGGCGCGGCGTCCTGCTGCGGAGCGCCAGCGAGGTGCTCGCGCTCAAGCCCGACGGCGCCATCCTGGCGGGCCTGGACGTCGGCGTGGTCGGTTCGCGCGGCAAGGTCGGCGTGGTCGGCTCGCGTGCCCCGGACGACGAATGCGCCTTCGAAGTGCGCGCCTTCTTTCCCGGCAACAACGGCATGGCCGAAGACCCGGTCACCGGCAGTCTCAACGCCGCGCTGGCGCAGTGGCTGATCGGCGCCGGACTCGCGCCGGAACAGTACGTCGCGAGCCAGGGCACTGCACTCGGCCGCGCCGGCCGCGTGCACGTGCAGCGCGATGCCGCGGGAGAGACGTGGATCGGCGGCGCGTCGGTCACGTGCATTTCCGGCAGCGTGGCGCTGTGACATGAGCGCGCGCATCGATCACCTGGTGGTGGCTGCAGCCGGCCTGGACGAGGGCGCCGCCTGGTGCGAGGCGACGCTCGGCACAGTCCCTGGCCCGGGCGGCGAACACCCGCTGATGGGCACGCACAACCGCGTGTCGCGCATCGCCACGGTGGACCACCCGCGCGCCTATCTCGAGATCATCGCCGTGCAGCCCGGACGCGCAGTGCAGCGCCCGCGCCGCTGGTTCGACCTCGATGCCGAGGCCGTGCGCGACGCGCTCGCGCGCAACGGTCCGCGTTTGCTGCATTTCGTCGCGAACGTGCCGGACCTGCGGCAGGCCCTTGCCGCATTGCGTGGCCTGCAGATCGATCGCGGCGAGGCAGTGGCGGCGTCACGCATGACGCCGCGCGGCCTGCTCGAGTGGCAGATGAGCATCCGCGAAGACGGGCAGCGGTTGTTCGACGGCACGCTGCCCACGCTGATCCAGTGGGGCGCGACCCACCCGGCCTCGGCAATGCCGGAGTCGGGCGTGACGCTGCACTCGCTGACCGCGAGCCACCCGGAAGCCGCCACGCTCCGTGCGGCCTACGAAGCCGTGGGCCTGCAAGGCGTGACGGCCAAGGAAGGCGCAGCGCGGCTGTGCGCCGTGCTCGATACGCCCCGTGGCCGGGTGAAGCTGGATTCGGCAGGCCTTTGACGCTGTGATCGGTGGGCCGGCGCTGCGCATGGCCCTCGTCGCCGCCCAAGTGAAGTCACGGCTGGGACCAAGTCCTCTTCCCGCGTTTGCCAGAATGGGTGCATGGGCACCCTTTATCTCGTCCGCCACGGCCAAGCGTCTTTCGGCGCCGACGACTACGACCACCTGAGCGACCTGGGCCGCAAGCAGAGCGTGCGGCTGGGGGAGTATTTCGCCGAGCGCGGCATCCACTTCGACGCGCTGATCGCCGGCACGTTGCGGCGCCACAAGCAGACGCTGGAAGGCATCCTGCAGGGCATGAACCGCGCGGGGGATCACCTGTCGTGGGAGGGATTGAACGAATACGACAGCGAGGCGGTGATCGCGACGGTGCATGCCGGGACGCTGCAGAAACCCACCTCGCCCGAGATGTACCGCCACCACTTCCGCCTGCTGCGCGACGGGCTGGGCCGCTGGATGGCGGGCACGGCGCAACCGCGCAACATGCCCAGCTATCCGGACTTCCGGGCCGGCGTGGCAGGCGCGCTGGACCACGTGCGCGCGAACCACTACGGGCAGACCGTGCTGATCGTGTCCAGCGGCGGGCCGATCTCCACGGCGGTCGGCCATGTGCTGTCGACGCCGCCGGAAGTCACCATCGACCTCAACATGCGCATCCGCAACACCGCGCTGACCGAGTTCGCCTTCACGCCCAAGCGCCACATGCTGGTGGGCTTCAACGCGATCCCGCACCTCGATGCGCCCGCGTACCGGGACTGGGTGAGCTACGCCTGAGCCGCCGCCGGGGGGCCGAAGCGCAGGCGCCAGCCGCGCCGGTGTCCGGGCAGCGGTACGTCCGGCTCGAAGCTGGCGCCGTGCAGCGCCGCCACCTTTTCCACCACCCGGTGTCCCAGACCCAGCCGCAGGGGCTGCACGGCAGACGGCGTGGCTTCGCCGGGACTGCCCGTGCGCAGCGGGCCGTCATCGCTCACCTGCAGGATGCCCGCGGAGGGATCGAGCTCCACTTCGACCTGCGTGCCCGGCGGCGTGTGCGCCAATGCGTTCTGCACCAGGTTGCGCAGCGCCAGTTCCAGCAGCACCGGATGGCCGGACAAGGGAAAGGGCCCGCTGCTGGACAGCCCCAGCTCGCGCCCGGCGGCGTGCGCGGCAGGGGCGAACTCCGACACCACGCGGCGCGCCAGCGCGTCCAGGTCCAGGGTCTCGGCCGCCTCGTCCAGTTCCGCCCGGCTGGTGCGCGCCAATGCGAGCAGGTGGGCCAGCACCTCGCCCGCGCGCAGCGCGTCCTCCTGCAGCCGCGCCAGCGCCTCCTGCTGCGCGGGCCCCGGCGGACTGTCCTGGATGCCGCGCGCCTGCAGGGCCATGGAAGCCAGCGGGGTCCGCAATTCGTGCGCGAACTCATTGGCCAGTGCGCGCTCGCGGGTGAGCGCGGCGTGGTAGCGGTCGACCAGGCGGTTGATGGCGTCCACGGTCGCCGCAAGCTCCTGGAAGCGCACCGGTGCAGCCACCTTCTGCGCGCGCTGCGTGTCGAGCGCGTGCACCTGGGCCGCCAGTGCGCGCAGCGGCCGCAGCCCGCGGTGGATGGCGAGGCCCAGCACCAGGGCGACCACCGGCAGCAGCCAGAGTCCGGGCTCGATCACCTGGCCGGCGATGTCGCTCGCAAGATCATCCCGCTCTTCTTCCGACAGCAGCACCATCAATTTGTGCTCGTGCTCGGCGTCCCAGTGGGAGAACGTCCGCCACGCCGCCGGCGGATTCCCCAGCGCCAGCGTGGCAAACCCTTCATCCGGCATGAAAGGGGGCGTCGGCGCATCGCCGGTGCGAGCGAGCACCCGGCCCTGCGTGTCCCAAAAGACCACCGACAGCGAACGCTGGTAATCGTGGGCCTTGAAGTCCCTGCCGTTGGGGGGCGCGGTGTGGCCGTTTCCGCGCAGGGCCTCGGGACCGAGCGGCAGCAGCAGCGAGCTGACGCCGGCCAGGTGGCCATCCGTGAGTTCGTCCGCCTCGTGCTCGCCGGTGGCGTAGCCGAAGAGGATGAAGGTGGCCCACACCAGCGTGAGCGCCGCCAGCGCCCAGGCGAGCAGGTGGCGAGTCAGGCTGGGACCCTGCGCGGCCTTCATGCGCCGGGCTCCGCCGGCATGTAGTAGCCGACGCCGCGCACCGTCCGCACCAGGGTGTCGCCGAGCTTGCGGCGCAGGCGGTGCACGTGCACCTCGATCGCATTGCTCTCCAGCGCACTGTCCCAGTTGTAGAGCTTGGCCTCGATCTGCCCGCGCGAAAGCACGTGCGGTCGCGCCTCGATCAGCGCCAGCAGCACCGAGAACTCGCGAGCCGACAACTCCACCGGCTCGCCCGCGCGCCGTACGGTGCGCGCGGCCGGGTCGATCTCCAGATCGCCGTAGCGGATCGTGGTTTCCGCGCGGCCCGCCAACCGGCGGGTCAAGGCGCGCATCCGCGCGGCGAGTTCGTCCGGGTCGAAAGGCTTGGTGAGGTAATCGTCCGCACCCAGGTCGAGGCCGGCAATGCGGGACGACACCTGGTCCCGGGCGGTCATGATCAGCACCGGCGTGGCCGGGTCCGGCAGCCGGCCGGCAGGTGCCTGGCGCAGCCGGCGCAACAAATCGGTCCCGTCGCCGTCGGCCAAGCCCAGGTCCAGCAGGACCACGTCGAAGGCTTCGGCTCCCAGCGCCCGCCAGGCGGGGGCGATGCCGGGCGTGCAGTCCACGGCGTGGCCTGCCCGGGACAGGTGGGCGGCCAGGCCCTCGGCGATTCCCTTGTCGTCTTCCACCACGAGCACGCGCATGCCGGGATTGTGCCGTTAAGGATCACTTAAGCCGCCAGCCCGAGCATTGCACCTAATGAAAAATAGCAGGAGGTCTGGTCTCACGGAGACCGGATGGTTCACCCTCGGCATTCTGGGGTTGGCCCTCGCCTGGGACGCGAGCGGCCTGGACCTGCCTTTCGCGCACCTGGCCGGCTCCGGCGAAGGCTTTCCATGGCGCGACCACTGGCTGCTCGCCGGGGTGGTCCACGAGGGCGGCCGGCGCCTGGCGTGGGCATTGGCGGTCGCGCTGTGCCTTTGCGTCTGGTGGCCGGTGCGGCCACTCACTCGCCTGGCTACCGCGGAAAGGCTGCAGCTCGCCGTCGCGACGCTGCTGGGCGCCCTGGCCGTTTCCATCCTGAAGCTCGGCAGCAAAACCAGCTGTCCCTGGGAACTCACCGACTTCGGGGGACTCGTTCACTATGCCTCCCACTGGAGCCTGCTGCCGGACGGCGGTGGCGGCCACTGCTTTCCGGCGGGCCATGCCTCTTCGGGTTTCAGCTTCGTCGCGGGCTATTTCGTGTTCCGCAAGACGGATCCCGTGATCGCGCGGCGCTGGCTGCTGGCGGCGTTGGTGGGCGGCGCGGTGCTGGGCCTGGCTCAGCAGTGGAGGGGGGCCCATTTCATGAGCCACACTTTGTGGAGTGCCGCCGTTTGCTGGATGATTGCCTGGCTGGTGCATGCCAACTGGCCACGCAGCCGAATCGGTGAAGGAATCTGAAGTGCAAGACCGTCCGCGACCGCGGATCCCCGCCGCCTACCTCGTCGGTGGCGCCAGCCTCTGGATGGCGGGTGCCGGCAATGCTCCGCTCTGGCGCAAACTGGAGAGCCTTGGGCTACTGGACTCGCAGGGCGGCTGGCTGCTCGCCTTCGCGCTGGCGGGCATGCTCGCCGCCGCGCTGTTCGCCCTGCTGAGCCTGGCCGCGTGGCGGCCGGTGCTCAAGCCCGCGATCATCGTTCTGCTGTTCGCGTCCGCCATCGGGGCGTATTTCATGTGGACCTTCCACGTGGTGATCGACAGCACCATGGCCACCAACACGTTGCAAACCGACTGGCACGAAGCCCTGGGGCTCCTGACGCCGCAGCTCGTGATCGTCGTTCTGCTGGGCGCGGCACTTCCTTCCTGGCTGGTGTGGCGGACATCGGTCGCGCACCGGCCCTGGAAGCAGCAGGCGGTGCGCAACGTCGCGGCAACGGGCGCCGGCGTCGCCCTGCTCGCAGCTCTCCTCCTGCTGAGCTTCCAGCCACTGGCCTCCGCGATGCGCAACCACAAGGAACTGCGCTACCTGCTCAATCCCCTGAACTCGCTGTACGCCGTGGGCCAGAGCGCCTTCGGCGGCACGCGGCTCAAGGCAGGCTTGCAGCCCGTCGGCCGCGATGCCCAACTGCTGGCCAGCGGCCAAGCCAAGCCGAGGATGCTCGTGCTGGTGCTGGGCGAGACCGGGCGCAGCGGCAACTTCGGCCTCAATGGGTACGGGCGCGACACCACGCCGGAGCTGGCGCAGCTCAAGGCAGTCAGCTTCCGCAATGCCTGGGCCTGCGGCACCAGCACCGCCGCGTCCGTACCGTGCATGTTCTCGCCACTGAGCCGGGAAGATTTCCTGGCGCGCCGGCAGGACACCGAATCGCTGGTCGACGTGCTGCAGCACGCCGGCCTCGCGGTGCTGTGGATCGACAACCAGCCCGGCGGCTGCAAGGGCGTGTGCGACCGTGTGCCGACGGTGAACACCTCGTCGCTGAAGGACGATGCGCTCTGCGCGAACGGTGAATGCCGGGACGAGATCCTGGTCAAGGGCCTGGACGAGCGCGTCGCGGCACTGCCCGAGGCCAAGCGCCGCAAGGGCGTCGTGCTCGTGATGCACCAGATGGGCAGCCACGGCCCGGCCTACTCGGAGCGCACCCCGCCGACCTTCAAGCGCTTCCTGCCCGAGTGCACCAGCAGGCAACTGCCGGACTGCAGCAGCGAGCAGCTGCGCAATGCCTACGACAACACCATCGCCTATACGGACCACGTGCTCGGCTCCACGGTCCGCTGGCTGCAACAGCGCCAGGACTACGACACGGCACTGCTCTACGTGTCCGACCACGGGGAGTCGCTGGGTGAGAACAACCTGTACCTGCACGGCCTGCCCTACGCTCTGGCGCCGGACGTGCAAAAACACATTCCCTGGATCACGTGGCTATCGCCCGGATTCGCGCAGCAGGCCGGCGTCAGCCCGCAATGCCTGCGCGGCCGCGTCGAGGAGCGCATCACGCACGACCACCTGTTCCACTCGGTCCTGGGCCTGATGCAGGTGGGCACCTCGGCCTACCAGCGCTCCCTGGACGCCTACTCGGGCTGCCCCGCGGCCTGATCCCCTGCCGGTAAACTGCCGGCATGGACAGCACGACCGGCGACGAACAGCCCACCTGGTGGGTCGCCTGCCTGTGCGCCGCCTGGTGCGGCGTCTGCCGTGACTGGCTGCCCCTGTTCACGGCGCAGGCCCGCGCCCAACCGGGGATGCGGTTCTCCTGGGTGGACGTCGAGGACGAGGACGACGCCATGGGCGACGTCGACATCCAAACCTTTCCCACCCTGCTGATCGCCCGCGGCAACGAGGTGCTGTACCTCGCTCCCATTCCGCCCATGGCCTCGCAGTTCACCCGCCTGCTGGCACGGTTGCAAGCTCAACCGCAGCCCGATCCGGGCCTGCCGGAGCATGCGGGCTCGCTGCTGCAACGCCTCAAAGACGGCGTCCTGCCACGCTCCCTCGTGTGACGAGGTAGGGCCGCTCCTACACCCGGCTCCATTGGTGCCTGACGGGCGGAGTGCGCGCTTGCAAGCTCAATCATGTCCATGGCCGGCGCAGACCGGACATGCAGTTCCAACATTCAGTTTTGCAAGGAGATTCACCATGGCATCCAACAATCAGGGCAACCAAGGCGGCAAATCCAACCGGGGATTCGCCTCCATGGACCCGCAGCGGCAGCGCGAGATCGCCAGCGAAGGCGGCCGCGCCGCCCACGAGAAGGGGACGGCGCACGAGTTCACTTCGGAAGAAGCGCGCGAAGCGGGCCGCAAGGGCGGAATGGCGCGCAGTGCGAACCGCCGCAAGGCGATCGAATCGAGCAGCAGCCATGCCAGCGGCAGCAACAGCGGCAGCTCGCATGGCAACAGCGGCTCGTCCCACGGCGGCGGGAACAACAGCAGCGGCCAGTCTCGCTGAAGGCACGGCCGCCATCGCGCGGCCGTCGACTCCCAGGGCGCCACCGGCGCCCTTTTCCATGGCCGGACTCAGTAGGTCTTGTATGGCAGGAACTTGCCCGAGAGCACGACGTTGACGCGGTCGCCCTTGGGATCGGGCTCGCGCGTGATGTCCATCGAAAAGTCGATGGCGCTCATGATGCCGTCACCGAATTCCTCGTGGATCAACTCCTTGATCGTCGTGCCGTACACGTTGACGATCTCGTACCACCGGTAGATCAGCGGATCGGTCGGCACCGCGGTGGGCAGCGAGCCTTTGTACGGCACCACCTTCAGCCACTTCTGCTCCTCCTCGCTCAGGCCGAAGATCTCGCCGACGGCTTTCGCCTGTTCGGCATTCGCGGTCATCTGCCCCAGGCACAGGGCCGTCGTCCACTCCTTGGACTGGCCCACTTTCTTCGCGACCTCTTCCCAGGTGATCCCCCGGGACACCTTGGCGGCGATGATCTTCTCGGTGATGTCGTTGCGGTTCATGCGGGCTCCTCGTTTGGTTGCGATGCTTGCAGTGGGTCGGCCCCGGCACGCAAGGGAGGCCAGGAATTCGACAATGGGGTTGCGCGGTTCGCCAAGCCCGTCCTTGCATGCGAGTGGTGCGCGCGTGCATGCATGGTGCGGTGGAGTGCCGCGTGCGGTGCGTGGCGCGCGTCTCCGCGCCTGCGCGGGTTGCGAACCTGCAGGGCCCTGCAAGGCTCGTGCCGAAGATCGGCTCGCCCTTGGACGCTGGCGGCCACCCGACTGGCTGCGCCTTCCTCGCGCCCCGCGCACTGCCCGAAGCGAGCGGCAGCGGACGTGCGCGTCAGAGCCCGAGGTCGCCCAGCCCCGGGTGATCGTCCGGCCGCCGGCCGAGCGGCCAGTGGAACTTGCGGTCTTCGGGCCGGATCGGCAGGTCGTTGATGCTCGCGAAGCGGCGCTCCATGAAGCCCGCGGCATCGAACTCCCAGTTCTCGTTGCCGTAGCTGCGAAACCACTGACCCGCGGCGTCGTGCCACTCGTAGGCGAAGCGGACGGCAATGCGGTTGCCCTCGCAGACCCACAGCTCCTTGATCAGGCGGTAGTCCAGCTCGCGCGCCCACTTGCGCTGCAGGAAGGCACGCACCTGCTCGCGGCCCACGGGGAATTCGGCGCGGTTGCGCCAGCGCGTGTCCTCGGTATAGACCTGCACCACGCGGTCCGGATCGCGGGTGTTCCAGGCGTCTTCCGCCATGCGCACCTTCTGCCTGGCGGTTTCGGTCGTGAAGGGTGGCAGCGGCGGCTTGGTCTGCATGCGGGCTCCGTTGATCGGGTCTCCTCGCAGCAGCAAGGAGGGTGTCTCAGTTCTCGGAGACCTGCCACTCGCCCAGCAGCCGCACCCGGGCATCCAGGTCTTCGGGCAGTTCAGCCGGCGGGAGCGAAGTGGTGGGCTGAGGGTTTTCCCGCGTCGACGTCTCTTCCGGCCGGGCCTCACGAGGCCGCGGTTTGCGCTGGAAGATGGAAGAGAAACGCATGGACTTCACCTGCTTGCAGTTTAGGCAGGTGAACGTGTCCGTGGTGTGACGCGTCAGCTTCGACGAGACAAGCTGCGCAGCGTTGTGGTCGACCTCCAACTTCGGCCATCTGGCGGATGGTTCAACGACCGACGGCGCGTTCCAATTCCGCCTTCGTCATCGTGGAGCGGCCGGAAATTCGCTTCCGCTTCGCATCCTCGTACAGCTGCTCGCGCGTGCGGCCGCCTTCACCGCGGTGAGAACGCTGGCCACCGCGCCGGGGCGCCGGCATGTCGCTCAAGCTGTGCGCATTCGCGTGCGTCGCTTCACCATGCTGAGCGCGCTCCTTGTTCACGGTGCGGGCCGCGATCTCCTCGGCCACCTTCTCGCTCTTGCCGCGCGACTCGACGCTGTCCTTGATGTGCTGGTACTGGCGTTCGCGCTTCGCACTCCAGGCATTGGGCATTTGGATCTCCTTCAGTGCTGCTTGCGTCCCTGGCCCTGGCTTTGACTCTGGGACTGGCTGCTTCCGGCTCCCGACCGGTCGGGCTCCGCGGGCGTCGAGATGTCGCCCAGAGACGTGGCGACGTCGACCTCGTCCCCCGGGTTCTTCGCCGCGATGTCGCCCAGCGACACGATGCCGACCAGGCGCTGGTTGCCGTCCACCACCGGCAGGCGACGAATCTGGGCATCGGCCATGTCGCTGAGCACCTGGTCGACGTCGTCGTCTTCCTTCGCAGCGCACATGGGCGCTCATCACGTCGGCCAGCTTCATGCCCTTGATCTCGCCCTGCTGGGCGACGCCGCGCACGACGATGTCGCGGTCGGTCACCATGCCGACCAGCTTGCCGCCGTCGCACACGGGGATCACGCCCACGTTGAGTTCGTCCATGCAGCGCGCCGCATCCACCACCGAGTCGTTCGGCGCCATCGTGCGGACGTCCCGCGTCATGACCTCTGCCACCGTCGTCATCGAGTTCTCCTTGGAAGTCGAGGCCGGCAAGACGCTGGCCCATGGCGTCCAATCTAGCGACGGGGTGACGGCGCCATGTCGGCCGGCTCGCAAGCTTGCGTAGGACGGGACGGCCAGCGGGGCGTCAATCGCCGTACGCCGCCGCCGGGCGCTCGCCGGCGMGCGCCTGCAGCAGGTTGCTGGTGGCGAGCTGCGCCATGGCCTGGCGCGTCTCGTGGGTCGCGGAGCCGATATGCGGCAGCGCGGTCACCCGCGGATGGGTGCGCAGGGGCGAGTCCAGCGGCAGGGGTTCGGTCGCGAACACGTCGAGCCCCGCGGCGCGCAAGTGGCCGCTGTCCAGCGCCGCCAGCAGCGCGCTTTCCTGGACGGTGGCGCCGCGTCCGCCGTTGATGAAGATGGCGCCCTGCTTCATCCGTGCGAATTCGCGCGGGCCCATCAGGCCGCGGGTCTGCGTCGTCAGCGGCAAGGTCGCGGCCACGATGTCGCAGCTGGCCAGCAGCTCGTCCAGGGGCGTGTGGACGGCGCGGCCTTGCAGCTCCGGCACATTGACGGGTTGCGGGTTGTGGTACTTCACGTGCATCCCGAAGCCGAGCGCCGCGCGGCGCGCGACGGCCTGGC
The DNA here is from genome assembly GCF_056400765.1 of Ramlibacter sp. P4_H7. Taxonomy (NCBI): domain Bacteria; kingdom Pseudomonadati; phylum Pseudomonadota; class Betaproteobacteria; order Burkholderiales; family Comamonadaceae; genus Ramlibacter; species Ramlibacter sp. P4_H7. Next base: position 133,723 of record NZ_JBFUKP010000010.1, on the reverse strand, counting down.
CGATGCGGCCGAAGCCGAGGATGCCCAGCGTCTTGCCGTGCACGTCCCAGCCGAACAGCTGGTCGCCGATGTTGCGGTCCCAGCGCCCCTCGCGCACGTGCGCGGCCAGCTCGACCAACCGGCGGCTGGTCGCCATGACCAGCAGGAAGACGGTGTCGGCCGTCGTTTCGGTCAGCACGCCCGGCGTGTGGCACAGCAGGATGCCGCGCTGGCGCAGGTCGGCGAGGGGGTAGTTGTCCACGCCCACCGAGATCGACGAGATCACCGTCAGCCGCGGCGCGGTGTCGAGCAGCGCCGGCGTGATCGCATAGCTGGAGCCAATGAGGCCCTGCGCGTACGGCAGGGCGGCGTCGAAGGCGGCCTTCTGCTCCGGTTTGCGCGGATTGGCGACCACCACTTCGTGCAGCGCGGTGATGCGCGCGAACTGGTCGGCAGGCAGCTCGCGGAACACGAGCACCGACTTGCGCGCGTTCAAAGCCCCGCCGCCTGCAATTCCGCCTGCGTGGGCAGGCCCTCGGTGTCGCCCAGCACCTGCACCGCACGCGCGCCGATCCACGCACCACGCCGCACCGCATCGGCGACGCCGCGACCTTGCAGCAGCGCGCTGACGACTCCGACCGCGAAGCCGTCGCCGGCACCCACCGTGTCCACGACCTCCTGCACCGGAAAGCCGGGAACGCGGCCGCTGCCCTGCTCGCCGTCGTACCAGGCGCCWTCGGGCCCCAGCTTGACCGCGACGAGCTTCGCGCCGCGGGTGCGGTAGAAGCGGGCGATGCCTTCAGGGCTCTGTTCGCCGGTCAGGAACCTGCCTTCTTCCAGCCCCGGCAGCACCCAGTCCGCCTGGAACGCCAGCGCGTTGATTTCGCGCCGCATCTCCTCGGGCGAGGCCCAGAGCGTCGGCCGCAGGTTGGGATCGAAAGAGATGGTGCGGCCGGCAGCGCGCATCACCTCGAACGTCCGCTGCGCAGTGGCGCGGGCGCTGGCGGAGATCGCGGGGAAAACCCCGGTGGCGTGCAGGTGGCGCGCCGAGCACAGCCAGTCCGCGTCGACGTCGTCCGGCGTCATCTGGCTCGCGGCCGAGCCCTTGCGGTGGTACTCCACCAGCGGGTCGCTGCCGTCGGTGACCCGTCCCTTGAACTGGAAGCCGGTGCGCTGCGCCGGGTCGCACACCACGTGCGAGCAATCCACGCCTTCGCGCCGCATCTCGCCGAGCAGGTAGCGCCCCATGGAGTCGGTGCCGAGACGGCTCGCCCACGCCACGCGCAGCCCCAGGCGCGCCAGGCCGATAGCCACATTTGTCTCCGCTCCCGCGGTGCGCTTGTGGAAGGAGGGAACCTCCTCCAGCGGGCCCGGCCGGTCGGCGACGAACATCATCATCATCTCGCCGAACAGCGCGACGTCGTGGCGCGGCGCCTGGCTCATGCTGCGGCTCCGAAGCCGGCCGACACCGCCCGCAGTTGCGCGATCTCCGCGCGCGTCACCGCCAGCAGGTCGTCGCCGGCCAGCGGATATTCGATGGCCCAGGGAACGTTGCGCGGCATGGCGCGCAGGACCGCGCGCCAGGGCGCTGCCGATTCCGCCAGCGGCACCGCGACCCACTTGTGCGGCTGACGCTGCACGCCCTTGCAGTGCACGTAGCACACGCGCTCGGCCAGCGCATGCGCCGCCTGCTGCGGGCATTCGCCGGTCCAGTGCCAGTTGCCCATGTCGAAGGTCATGCCCAGTGGCAGGCCACCCGCCTGCGTCGCGGCGAAGAAAGCCGCGAGCGGGGGTACGGTGCCTGCCGACGCGGTCTGGTCGTTCTCGATCACCAGTTCCACACCGACGCCCTCCAGCGCACCGGCGAGCTGCGGCAGCGTGGCCGACGAGGCGGCCGCGAATCCGCCAATGGACATCTTCAGGCGCGCGGCGCCCAGCGTGCGGGCCGCCGCGACGCCGCGCCGCAGCGCCGCGGTGTCCAGCCCACCTTCGGCCGACCACAGCCCTTCCGGACTGGAATACACCAGCTGGCCGCCGCGCGCCCGCACCGCTTGCGCGATGGCCGGCAGTTCGGATGCCGCATCGTTCAGCAGCTCACCGCGCACCTCGACGCCATCGGCACCCGCCTCCAGCGAGAGCAGGCTGAACCACAGCTGGCCATGGCGCCGCACTTCCGCCGCCCCGAACGACGACAGCGAGATCAGGACCTGCTGCATCAGACGGCCACCGGCTGGTGGTGCGAGCTGAGGATCTGGCCCAGGAAATTCTTCGTGCGCGGATCCTGCGGTTGCGTGAAGAACTGCTCCGGAGGCGCCTGTTCCACGATGCGCCCGTCCGCCATGAAGATCACGCGGTCGGCGACGCGGCGGGCAAAGCCCATCTCGTGCGTCACGCACAGCATGGTCATGCCCTCTTCGGCGAGGCCGATCATGGTGTCGAGCACTTCCTTGACCATCTCGGGGTCGAGCGCGGAGGTCGGCTCGTCGAACAGCATGATGCGCGGCGTCATGCACAGGGCGCGGGCGATCGCCACGCGCTGCTGCTGGCCACCGGACAGCTGGCTGGGGTACTTGTGGGCCTGGTCGGGGATGCGCACCCGCGTCAGGTACTTCATCGCCGTTGCCTCGGCCTCCTGCTGGCTCACCTTACGCACCCGCATCGGGGCGAGCGTGCAGTTCTGCAGGATGGTGAGGTGCGGAAAGAGGTTGAACTGCTGGAACACCATGCCGACTTCGGCCCGCACCTTGTCCACGTTGCGCTTGCCGGCCGTGAGGTCGATGCCGTCGACCACGATGCGCCCCTCCTGCACGGACTCCAGGCCGTTGATGCAGCGGATCAGCGTGGACTTGCCCGAACCCGACGGCCCGCACACCACGATGCGCTCACCCGGCACGACCTGCAGGTCGATGTCGGTGAGCACCTGGAACTTGCCGAACCACTTGCCCACCCCTTCGAGGCGGATGATCGGTTCGGCGCCGGCCGGGGTCCTGTCGTTCATGGTGTCGCGCCCGTCCGGCTTACTGCATCTTGGGCAGGTCGGTGTCCAGCCACTTCTTGTACAGCTTGTTCAGCTCGCCATTGGCCGTGTTCTTGGCGACGAAGTCGTTCACCGACTTCAGCAGCGCGTCCTGGCCCGGGCGCATGGCCACGGCCATCTCCTGCTGGCGCAGCGTGAACTTGGGCTCGAAGGCGCCGGGTTGGCGCTTGTTGATCTGCGCGGCCACGGTGGTGGAGCAGCCGATCGCGTCGACCTGGCCGGAGATCAGTGCCTGCATCGCCGATGCGTCGTCGTCGAAGCGGCGGATCTCCGTGCCTTGCGGTGCCATCTGCGTCAGCGCCACATCCTGCGTGCTCGCGCGGGCCACGCCCACCTTGAAGTTCTTCAGGTCGGCCGCGCCCTTGATGTTCGCCTTCTTTTCGCCGTACAGCACGATGGTGGCGGCGGAGTACGGCTTGGAGAATTGCACCTGCTTGGCGCGCTCGGGCGTCACGGCCAGCGAGGCCACCAGCAGGTCGACCTTGTTGGTCAGCAGGAAGGGAATGCGGTTCGGGCCGGTGACCGGCACCAGGTTCACCTTCACGCCCCAGTCCTTGGACAGCAGGCGGGCGACGTCCGCGTCATAGCCGTCGGGCTGGTTCTGCGCGTTGGTGGTGCCGTAGGGCGGGAAGTCGACCAGCAGGCCGACGTTGACCTCGCCCTTCTTCTTCAGCTCTTCGAGCGACTGCGCGAAGGCGGGAGCGGCGAGCAGCGACACGGTCGCGGCGACGCCCAGGGCGGCAAAGGCACGGCGGGTGAAGGATTGCATTTGGGATTGTCTCCAGTGGGAAAAAGGGAAGGCCGTCAGCGCGCGAGCGCCCGGGCCTGGCGCCGCTCCATGCGGCCGGCCAGCAGCGACAGGGGCCAGCACAGCGCGAAGTAAATCGCGGCGACCAGGCTGAACACCACCAGCGGCTGGAAGGTGGCGTTGTTGATGATCTGGCCGGCACGGGTGACTTCCGTGAAGCCGATGATCGCCGCCAGCGAGGTGCCCTTGATCACCTGCACCATGTAGCCCACGGTGGGCGCGAGGGCAATCTTGAAGGCCTGCGGCAGGACCACGTCGCGCATCCGTGCCACGTAGTGCAGGCCCAGCGCATCGGCCGCCTCCCACTGGCCGCGCGGGACGGCCTGGATGCAGCCGCGCCAGATCTCGCCGAGGAAGGCGCTGGTGTTGAGGATCAGGGCGACGCCGGCGGCCACCCAGGGGTTCACGTCGATGCCGATCACCGGCGCGCCGAAGAACACGAGGAACAGCTGCAGCAGCAGGGGAGTGCCCTGGAACACCTGCACGAAGGCGGTCGCCGCCGCGCGGGCCGCCGCGTTGTCGCTGGTGCGCGCCAGCGCCACCAGCAGGCCGCCGATGGCACCGCCCACGAAGGCGATCAGCGACAGCGCGATGGTCCAGCGCGCCGCCTCGAGGATGAACAGGAACTCGGAATAGCCGAAGGTGCGCATCAGCGACGGTCCGGGTAGTCGAGCGCATACCGGTAGATCACCCGGAACAGCACGGAAAAGGCCATGGCCAGCAGCAGGTAGATCAGCGCCACCACGATGTAGATCTCGAAGCTGCGGAACGTCTGCGACTGCAGGTTGGCGGCCACCGAGGTGAGGTCGTCGGCCGAGATGGCCGAGACGACGGCGGAACTGAGCATCAGCAGGATGAACTGGCTGGTGAGGGCGGGATAGATCGCCTTCAGCGCCGGCTTCAGGATGATGTCGCGGAACACCTGGTGGCGCTTGAGGTTGAGCGCCAGCCCGGCCTCGATCTGGCCGCGCGGAATGGACTCGATGCCGGCGCGCAGGATCTCGGTCGCATAGGCGCCGAGGTTCACCACCATGGCCACCAGCGCCGCGGAATGCGCGGACCAGCGCAGCCCCAGGGCCGGCAGCGCGAAGAAGAAGAAGAACAGCTGCACCAGGAAGGGGGTGTTGCGGATCAACTCGATGTACGCGTTGACCACCCAGCGCAGCGCCTGCGGCCCCGACGTCTTCGCCCAGGCGCCGAAGATCGCCACCGCCAGGCCCAGGACGGTGGCGGTCAGCGACAGCTGGATCGTGGTCCACGTGCCTTGCAGCAGCAGGGGCCACGCTGCGAACACATCCTGGAACTGGAATTGGTAGTTCACGTCTGAAACCGGTTTCTGGCGCGAATTATAGAAACCGGTTTCAGCTTTTCATCCGGGTTTTCACCTAGCCGAAGGAGCAGCCGACGAACGTCGCGCGACCAGCGTGCCCGGCAACAGGATCTGCCGAGGTGGCACATCCAGTCCCCGGAGTCGTTCCAGCAGGCAGGCCGTGGCAAGACGGCCCAGCGCATCGGTCGGCTGGGCGATGGTGCTGAGGCCCGGACCGACCAGGGGCGCCCATTCGGTTTCGTCCACGCCGATGAATCCGATCTCCTCGCCGAAGCGCCAGCCCAGACGCGCGACGGCGTCCGCAATGCGCAGCGTGATCACGGCATTGCTGGACAGCACCGCCGGCCGGGCGCCCCGCGCGCGCAGCTTGCGCAGTTCCGCGTCCAGCCCGGCGCTGTCCTCGGCCGTCGACTCGAAGCTGGCTCCGCGCACTCCGGGCTGGTCCGCCACGAACGCGCGGAAGGCCGCTTCCCGCTCCTGCCGCGAACTCACACCGGCGACCGGCTCGGTGACGAACAGAAGCTCGTTCCAGCCTGCGGCCACCAGGTGCGCTGCTGCCAGCCGGATCGCACCCGCGTTGTCGAGGGAGACGAAGTCGGCCGGCATGTTGGCGTGGCGGCGGTCCACCAGCACCACCGGCCGGCCCTGGCGCGCGGCGGCGGCCACGGCGCCTTCGTCGCGGCCCAGCGTATTCAGGATCAGGCCCTCGACCTGGTAGGAGGCCAGCGCCTCGATCGCGTCGCGCTCGCGCTGGCCGTCGTCGCCCAGGTTGAACAGCATCAGCAGGTAGCCCGCTTCCTGGCAAGCTTTTTCGGCCCCGCGCAGCACGGCGACCGAGAAGGGATTCGTCACGTCTGCCACCACCAACCCGATCAGCCGGGAACGCCCGCGCTTGAGGGCCTGCGCCATGGGGCTCGGGGAATAGCCCAGCGCCGCGATGGCCGACTCCACGCGCAGCGCGATCTCCGGCGTCAGCAGCTCGTCCCGGCGGTTGAGGAAGCGGGAGACGGTCGCCTTGGACACGCCGGCCTTGACCGCCACGTCGGCGATCGTGATCCGGCCGGCGCCTGGAAGCGGCAGGAAGGGAGGGGACTTGGGCGGCATGAGCTGAAACCAGTTTCAGCCGTGATGGTAGCGCGGCCGGGCGGCCGCCGCGAAGCGCGTTCAGCGGCGCGCGGGATCCACCACCGTCGCCAGCGGCAGGCGCGCAATCTCCTGCAGCAGCATGGCCAACTGGGTGCCGGCGGACTGCAGCACCCGCCGCCCCTTGTCCGCTGTCGCGGCCGCCGCGTTGCCTGCCGCACCCTTGTCGTTGTAGTCCTGCATGGCCCAACCGAGCTTGGCGCTGCGGCCGTTGCCCAGCAGCGGGTACTGCGCGGCGCGGTCTTGCGAGGTGGAACGGAAGTTCTTGGCGTGCTGCATGCGCACGCCGCCGGAACGCAGCGCCAGCATCAGCGAAGTCTCCATGTCGCCCGCGTGCACGCCGAAGCGGTGTTCGTCGGCGGGAAAGAGCTGCGTGACGGCGTCGCCCAGCGGCAGGTTCCACCAACTGCAGCTGTAGACGATCAGCCGGCAGCGCATGCGCAACTCGCGCGCCACGATGTCCATCAGGCTCACTTGGCCGCCGTGCGCGTTGAACAGCAGCAGCTTGCGCACGCCGGCGCGCGCGACGCACTCGCCCAACGCGATCCAGGTGGCGATCACCGTCTCCACCGGCAGCGTGAGGGTGCCCGGAAAGTCCGCGTGCTCGGGGCTGTAACCGACCTGCTGCGTGGGCAGCACCAGCACCGGCAGGCTCGCCGGCAGCTGCGGCAGCGCCTGCGCCACGATGCCATCGACCAGGCAATGGTCCACCGAAAGCGGCAGGTGCGGCCCATGCTGTTCGGTGGCGCCGAGCGGCAGCACGGCGACCGTCGACGCGGCGTCGAGTCCGGCGAAATCGGCGGTGCTCAGCTCCGCCCAGAAACGAGACGCAAGAGGCATGCGCGCATCTTAAGCGTCGAGCGCATGGTGCGCCGCCTGCACGATGCTGGCCGCATCCACGTGGAAGAAGGCGCGCAGGGCGGCCCGCGTGTCGCTGCGGCCGAAGCCGTCGGTTCCCAGGGTCAGGTAGCGGCGGCCGGCCGGCAGCCAGGCGCGGATGCTTTCCGGCACCGCGCGGACATAGTCGCTCGCGGCGATCACCGGTCCGCTGCCTTCCAGTAACCGGGATACGTAGGGCGCGGCGTCCGCCTGCCCGGCCAGCGCCCGCTGTTCGCAGGCCTGGCCGTCGCGCGCCAGCTCGCTCCAGCTGGTGATGCTCAGCACGTCCACGGGAATGCCGTCGGCCGCGAGCTGCTGCGCCGCCTTGAGCACTTCGGTGAGGATGGCGCCCGAGCCGAGCAGAGTCACGCGCTGCCGCGCGGTCGCATCACCGAAGCGGTCGAAGCGGTAGCCGCCGCGGATCACGCCCTCGTGCGCCTCTGCCGGCAGATCCGGCTGTGCGTAGTTTTCGTTCATCAGCGTGACGTAGTAGAAGACGTCGCGCTGCTCCAGCAGCATCTCGCGCATGCCGCGGTCCACGATCAACGCCATCTCCCCCGCGAACGCCGGGTCGTACGCCTTGCAGTTGGGGATGGTCGCGGCCACCAGGTGACTGCTGCCGTCCTGGTGCTGCAAGCCCTCGCCGCCCAGCGTGGTGCGCCCGGAGGTCGCACCGAGCAGGAAGCCGCGGGAGCGCTGGTCGGCGGCCGCCCAGATCGCGTCGCCCACGCGCTGGAAGCCGAACATCGAGTAGTAGATGTAGAACGGCAGCATGGCGATGCCGTGCACGCTGTAGCTGGTGGCCGCGGCGGTCCAGCTCGCGATGGCGCCGGCCTCGCTGATGCCTTCTTCCAGGATCTGCCCGTCCAGCGCTTCGCGGTAGGACAGCACCGAACCGATGTCCTCCGGCTCGTAGCTCTGGCCCGCGCTGGAATAGATCCCCACCTGCTTGAACAGGTTGGCCATGCCGAAGGTGCGCGCCTCGTCGGCGACGATGGGCACGATGCGCGGGCCCAGTTGAGGGTCCTTCAGCAACGCGCCTAGCAGCCGCACGAAGGCCATGGTGGTCGACATTTCCTTGCCGCCGGCCTGCAGCGCGAACTGCGCGTAGGTCGCCGCGTCCGGTACCGGCACCTGCGGACAGGCGGTCTCGCGCCGGGGAAGGTAGCCCCCCAGCGCTTCGCGCTTCGCGTGCAGGTAGCGCAGCTCGGGGCTGTCCTCCGCCGGCCTGTGGAAGGCGAGCTGCGTCGCCTGCGCGTCCGACAAGGGCAAGTTGAAGCGGTTGCGGAACTCCAGCAGCGCGCTGTCTTCCAGCTTCTTCTGGCTGTGCGTGGTCATGCGGCCCTGGCCGGCCGCGCCCATGCCGTAGCCCTTCTTGGTGTGGGCGAGGATCACCGTCGGCTGGCCGCGGTGCCGCGCCGCGGCGTCGTACGCCGCATGGATCTTGACCAGGTCGTGCCCGCCGCGCTTCAGGCGGTCGATCTGTTCGTCGGTCATGCCCTGCGCCAGGCGCGCCAGCTCCTCGTTCTGGCCGAAGAAATTGTCGCGGTTGAAGCGGCCGTCCTTCGCGGCGAAGGTCTGCATCTGGCCGTCCACCGTGTGCGCGAACGCGCGCACCAGCGCATGGGTGGTGTCGCGCGCGAACAGTCCGTCCCAGTCGCTGCCCCACAGCAGCTTGATCACGTTCCAGCCGGCGCCGCGGAACAGCTTCTCCAGTTCGTCGACGATGCGGCCGTTGCCTCGCACGGGCCCGTCGAGGCGCTGCAGGTTGCAGTTCACCACCCACACCAGGTTGTCCAGCTTCTCCCGCGAGGCGAGCGTGAGCGCGCTCATGCTCTCCGGCTCGTCCATTTCGCCATCGCCGAACACGCCCCACACCTTGCGTCCCTCGCAGTCCAGCAGTTGCCGGTGGGTGAGGTAGCGCATGAAGCGCGCGTGGTAGATCGAGCTGATGGGCCCGATGCCCATCGAGCCGGTCGGGAACTGCCAGAAATCCGGCATCAGCCAGGGATGCGGATAGCTGGAGAGACCCCGCGCGCCCTCGGTGGGTGCGCTGATCTCCTGCCGGTAGTGGGCCAGGTCCTGCTCGGTCAGCCGCCCTTCGAGGAAGGCCCGCGCGTACACGCCAGGCGCGCTGTGCGGCTGGAAGAACACGAGGTCGCCGCCTTGCGCTGCGTTGCGCGCCCGGAAGAAATGGTTGAAGCCCACCTCGAACAGGTCGGCCGCGCTGGCGTAGCTGGCGATGTGCCCGCCGAGTTCGCCGTACGCGCTGTTGGCGCGCACGACCATCGCCAGCGCGTTCCAGCGCATGATCGAGGCGAGCTTCTCCTCGATGGCGAGGTCGCCCGGAAACACGGGCTGCCGTTCCACCGGCACGCTGTTCACGTAGGGCGTGACCAGCTCGGGCGACCATCCCACTGCCGGATGGCGTCCGAGCACGGCCAGCTGGTCGAGGATGAAGCGCGCCCGCGCAGGTCCGTGCGTCGCGACCAGGGCCTGGAATGCGTCGCGCCATTCCGTGGTTTCGACGGGATCGAGGTCGCCGCCTTCGTCGGAGAGGTAGCGGGTGATGCTGTGGTCGGCCATGCCGCCACTCTAGGCGCATTGGTCCGGCATGGGGCACCGGAAATGGCCTCGGACGGCACAGCCGCCGCATAGAATGCCGTCAAACAACAGGAGCGCAGCATTCCATGCAACTCGATGCCGTCGACCTCCGCATCCTCGCCGAGCTGCAGCAGGACGGGTCGCTCACCAACGTGGAACTGGCCCGCAGGGTTCACCTTTCGCCCTCGCCATGCCTCGCGCGGGTGAAGGCGCTGGAAGCCGCCGGGGTGATCGAGCGCTACGTGGCTCTGGCCAGCGCCAAGCAGCTGGGACTGGGGCTCAGCGTCTTCATCAACATCAGCCTGAAGAGCCAGGCCAAGGACTCGCTGGCGGCCTTCGAGCGCCGCATCGCCGAACACGACGAGGTGATGGAGTGCTACCTCATGACGGGGGACAGCGACTACCTCATCCGTGTGGCGGTGCCCGACATCGCGGCCCTGGAGCGCTTCATCCTGGAACAGCTGACGCCCATCCCCGGCATCGAAAAGATCCGCTCCAGCTTCGCGCTCAAGCAGGTCCGCTACAAGACCGCGCTCCCGTTGCCGATTCGCTCCTGACCGACACGCGTAGGCAAGGTCGCTGCCGTTGACAGCCGCAGGCTGACTGTCGCGCAGCCTGTACGCGGGGGCCCGCTGTCGCCTTCGGCCGAATCACAGGGCGGGCCTTGCGCAGCACCATGTGTGCATGGATTCGCTGCGCACCCTCACTGATTACCTCTGGCGGGAGAGCTGGAACCGGGCGTTCTGGCCGTCGCTGGCGCTCACGGTCGTGGCGTCGCTGGACCAGTGCACCCGCGGCCCTTCCATCACGGCGATGGTGCTGACCGCCCTGTGCAGCTAACGCACCGGCGCAACCCGCCAGACAGCATTGCCCACGTCGTCGGCCACCAGCAGCGCCCCGTATCGATCGAGCGCGACGCCGACCGGACGCCCCCACGCCTTGCCTTCCGGACTGACGAAGCCGGTGAGCACGTCCTGCGGCGCCCCTGAAGGTCGGCCGTTGGCGAAGGGCACGAACACGACCTTGTAGCCGGAGCGTGGCTTGCGGTTCCAGGAGCCATGCTCGCCGACGAAGGCGCCGCCGGCGAAGGCTGGCAGGCGGCCATCGGCGAAGGCCAGTCCCAGCGGCGCGACGTGGTTGCCCAGGGCGTAATCGGGAGCGATCGCCCGTGCCACCATGTCGGGGCGCGGCGGTTGCACTCGATCGTCGACGTGTGCGCCCCAGTAGCTCCAGGGCCAGCCGTAGAAGGCTCCCTCGCGAACCGAAGTGAGGTAATCGGGCACCAGGTCGCTTCCCAGTTCGTCACGCTCGTTCGCGACGGCCCACAGCGCGCGCGTCTGGGGCTCGAAGGCCATGCCGACCGGATTGCGCAGGCCGCTCGCGAAGACGCGCTTGGCCCCGGTCGCGATCTCGATCTCCCAGATGGCGGCGCGGCCCTCTTCCACCTCCATGCCGCGCTCCGCCGCGTTGCTGTTCGAACCCACCGACACGTAGAGCTTGCGGCCATCGGGACTGGCCACCAGCCCCTTGGTCCAGTGGTGGTTGGTGCCCGCCGGCAGGTCCGTGACCTTCTGCGGCGACGCCGTGATCTGCTGCTGCCCCGGCGCATACGGGAAGCGCACCACCGCGTCCGCGTTGGCGACATACAGCGTGTCGCCGACCAGCGCCATCCCGAAGGGCGAATGCAGCTGGGCGATGAAGACCGTCTTCAGTTCTGCCTGCCCGTCGCCGTTGGCGTCGCGCAGCAGCAGGATGCGGTCCGGGCTGGGCACGCCCGCACCGGCCCGCTTCATCACTTGCTTGGTGACCCAGGCCTTGATCCCCTTTTCTTCCTGGCCGGGGGGCGGCGCGGGCTTGTTGGACTCCGCGACCAGCACGTCGCCATTGGGCAGTACATACAGCCAGCGCGGGTGCTCCAGGCCGCGCGCCAGGGCCGTGACGGCGTAGCCGGGCGCGGCCTGCGGCTGTCCGTTGGCCGGCCAGCCTTCGGCGGGCGCGATGTGCATCGTGGGCAGCAGGGACTTCGCGGGCGGCGGCAGCTGCGGCTGCGCGCCGGTGGTGGCGGACTCGGAGAGCTTGGCCGTGTCGCCGCATGCGGCAAGCAGCAGGACCAGCAGGGACAGGGCAGGAAGAATCGGGCGCATGTCCCAGTGTGCATCTACCCTGCGCCGCTGTGGGGTGAGCGAAAGCGGGACAATAGCCGCCATGACACAAGAGCTGTTCCGACAGGATGCCTACCTCCGCGAGACGCCCGCGACCGTGGTGGCCGTCGGCGAGCAGGGCATCGTCCTCGACCGCACCGTGTTCTATCCCCTCGGCGGCGGGCAGGCGGGCGACGCCGGCGTGCTCGTGCTGGCGGACGGGACGCCGCTGGCGATCGCCGACACGCGCAAGGCCAAGGACGCGGACGGCAAGCCGACGGCCGACATCGCGCACGTGCCGGCCGTTGGACAGGACGAGGTCCTCGCGCGCCTGCGCGCCGGTGACGCGGTGATCGCGCGCATCGACTGGGAACGCCGGCACAAGCTCATGCGCTTCCACACCACGACGCACCTGCTGTGCCACCTCGTTCCGCAGCTGGTCAACGGCTGCTCGATCACGCCCGAGTACGCGCGCCTGGACTTCAACATGACCGACCCGCTGGACAAGGAGGCGCTGACGCAGGGCATCTCCCACCTGGTGGCCGCCGCGCATGCGGTGCAGGTCGGCGCCATCACCGACGAGGAGCTCGACGCCAACCCGGCGCTGGTCAAGAGCATGTCCGTGCAGCCGCCGCGCGGAACCGGCCGCGTGCGCACCATCCGCATCGGCACCCCGGAGCTGGCCATCGACTTCCAGCCCTGCGGCGGCACGCATGTTGCAAACACGGGGGAGATCGGTGGCGTGGTCGTTACCAAGATCGAGAAAAAGAGCGCCAGCACCCGACGGGTGGTGCTGGGCTTTTCCTGAACTCCGGAACTTCGAACCGCCTGCTGAGCTCCACCTCCTGCGATGAATCCTGCGCGCCTGCTTGCCGCCGCCTTCCTGTCGGCCTCCCTCCTGCCCTCGGTCGGCCTGGCACAGGTGGACAAGGCCGTCGTGACCACGGAACGGGTCCGCGCCGAACTCATGGCCCATGCGCCGCAAGGCGTCGTTTCCGGCCAGCCGCTTTGGGTGGGGCTGCAGATCGCGCACCAACCGGAATGGCACACCTACTGGAAGAACCCCGGTGATTCGGGCCTGCCGACGACGTTGACCTGGACGCTCCCGGCCGGCATCGAGGCCGGCGAGGTGGCCTGGCCGGTCCCGAAGAAGATCCCGGTCGGGCCGCTGGCGAACTACGGCTACGAAGGCACCGTGCTGCTGCCGGTGCCGCTGACCGTGACTTCGGCCTTCAAGCCTTCGCCCTTCGGCGACGCCGAAATCAAGCTCAAGGCCTCCTGGCTGGTCTGCAAGAAGGAATGCATCCCCGAGGACGGCAACTTCGTGCTGAAGCTGCCGGTGCGCAGCACCACGGCCCTGAACGCCGGCGCCTTCCAGGCCGCCCTGGCCGCGCAGCCCCGGGACCTGAAGGCCCCTGCGGAGGCGCGCGTCGAAGGCCAGGCGCTGCAAGTCAGCGTGCCCGGGCTGCCCGCTTCGGTGGTGGGCAAGGACCTGGAGTTCTTCCCCGAGACTGGTGAAGTGATCGAACCCGCGGGCCGCTGGACCCAGGCGTGGAAAGGCAACGTCTGGACCGCGAGCGTGCCGCTGTCGCCGCATCGCAGTGCGAGTCCCGTGGTGATGCCGGTGGTGCTGGTGGCTGGCGACCAGGGCTGGCGCACCGAAGCCAAGATGTCGGGAGCCTGGCCTCCGCCCGCCGCGCCGGCGGCCACCGTGTCGCCCGCCCTGCAGGAGGCGCTGCGCAATGCCGCGGCCACGCCGGTGGCGCCGGCGGCCACGCCGGCAGGCACCCTCCTGGCTGCGCTGCTGGGCGCGCTGCTGGGCGGCATCATCCTGAACCTCATGCCCTGCGTGTTTCCGGTGCTGGCGATCAAGGTGGTCGGCTTCACCCGGCACGCGGACGATCGCCGCGGCCACCGCATCAGCGGCATCGCCTACACACTGGGTGTCGTCACCTCCTTCGCCGCCCTGGGTGGCTTGATGCTGGCCCTGCGCGCCGCGGGCGAACAGCTTGGCTGGGGCTTCCAGCTGCAGTCGCCTGCGGTGGTGGCCACGCTGGCGGCCCTGTTCACGCTGATCGCGCTCAACCTCGCGGGCGTGTTCGAGTTCCGCTCGATGCTGCCCAGCAGCGTCGCCACGCTGGAGGCGCGCCATCCGGTGGCGAATTCCTTCCTCACCGGCGTGCTGGCCGTGGCCATCGCGTCGCCCTGCACGGCGCCCTTCATGGGCGCATCGCTGGGGCTGGCGATCTCGCTGCCCGCCGCCGAAGCGCTCGCCATCTTCATCGCGTTGGGCCTGGGCATGGCGCTGCCCTACCTGCTGGCCAGCTGGGTGCCCGCCGTGGCGCGGCTGTTGCCGCGTCCGGGCGCCTGGATGGACACCTTCCGCCGCCTCATGGCCTTCCCCATGTTCGCCACGGTCGCCTGGCTGGTGTGGGTGCTGGGCCAGCAAAGCGGCATCGACGGCGCCGGCGCGCTGCTCGCCCTGCTGGTGGCGCTGAGCATGGTGGTGTGGGCGCTGACCTTGCGCGGCCGCACGCGCATCGCGCTGGCCTCCGTCGCATTGGCCGGTGTGGTCCTGGTGGGTTGGGCCACGGGTGCGGCGATCACGCGTCCGGCGCCGTCCGCCACGAACGCGGCGGCCAGGGACGACCTCTGGCAGGCCTGGGCGCCCGAGCGCGTGCAGCAGCTGGTCGCCGCAGGCCAGCCGGTGTTCGTGGACTTCACCGCCGCCTGGTGCGTGACCTGCCAGTACAACAAGAAGGCCACGCTGTCGCGCGGCGAGGTGCTGGCCGACTTCCGCACGCACAACTACGCGCTGCTGCGCGCCGACTGGACCCGGCGCGATCCCGCGATCACCGCCGCGCTGGCGCAGCTGGGGCGCAACGGCGTGCCCGTGTACGTGATCTACCGCCCCGGTAAACCGCCGGTGGTGCTGTCGGAAGTCCTCAGCGTCGAGGACGTGCGGCAGGCGATCGCGCTCTAGGCTCGCCGCCCGCGGCCTGCGTACACTGGCCGCATGAGCACCATCCAGGACCTGCGCCGCATCCTCGGCGCCTGCCGCACGCTCGCGGTGGTGGGGCTGTCGCCGCAATGGCACCGTCCCAGCTACTTCGCCGCCAAGTACATGCAGGAGCACGGCTACCGCATCGTGCCCATCAACCCATCGGCCAGCGAGATCCTCGGGCAACGCAGCTTCCCCAGCGTGACGGCGGCCGCGCAAGCGCTGGCGAAGGACGGCGTGACGATCGACATGGTGGACTGCTTCCGCAAGAGCGCGGACATTCCGCCGATCGCCGACGAGGCGATCGCCATCGGCGCGAAGTGCCTGTGGCTGCAGATCGGCGTGATCGACGAGGCGTCCGCGGCCAAGGCGCGCCAGGCCGGGCTCGACGTGGTGATGGACCGGTGCGTGAAGATCGAGCACGCGCGCCTGTTCGGCGGGCTCAACTGGGCCGGCGTGAACACCCGGGTCATCTCGGCCCGGCGGCCGCAGCAGCTGTTCTACTGAGTTCGCCATGGCCGCAGAGAAAGACCCCCTTCGTCCCCAGCCAACCCCGGGCGCCGACCACGAGTACGCGTTCGGCACCCGCGCGATCCACGCCGGTGCCATTCCCGACCCGGTGACCGGCGCGCGCGCCACGCCGATCCACCAGACCACCAGCTTCGTGTTCGACTCGGCCGAGCACGCCGCCAGCCTGTTCAACCTGCAGACCTTCGGCAACGTCTACAGCCGCATCAGCAACCCCACGGTGGCCGTGCTGGAAGAGCGGGTCGCGTCGCTGGAAGGCGGGCGGGCGGCGCTGGCCTGCGCCACCGGCATGGCGGCGCAGATGACGGCGCTCCTCGCCATCCTGAAGACGGGCGATCACATCGTCGCGGCCAGCACGCTGTACGGCGGCACCGTGGGCCAGCTCGGGATCGGCTTCTCGCGCCTGGGCATCGAGACGACCTTCGTCGATCCGGAGGATCCGGACAACTTCCGGCGCGCGATCCGTCCCAACACGCGCGCCGTCTATGGCGAGACGCTGGGCAATCCGCTGGTGAACGTGTTCGACATCGAGGCAGTGGCGCAGATCGCGCACGCGCATGGCCTGCCGCTCATCATCGACAACACGGTCGCGAGCCCGTACCTGTGCAACCCGTTCGCCTTCGGCGCCGACATCGTGGTGCACAGCGCCACCAAGTACCTCGGAGGACACGGCACCACGATGGCCGGCGTCGTGGTGGAGTCCGGCAAGTTCGACTGGGGCAGCGGGCTGGCCGCGAAGAACTTCCCCGAAATGCTGGAGCCGAGCAAGGCCTACCATGGAGTGAAGTTCTACGAGACCTTCGGCGACTTCGGCTACACGATGAAGGCGCGCATGGAGGTGAACCGCACCTTCGGCGGCGCGCTGTCGCCGCTCAACGCCTGGCTGATCCTGCAAGGCATCGAGACGCTGCACCTGCGCATGCAGGCGCACTGTCGCAATGCGCTGCGCGTCGCCGAGTTCCTCAGCGAGCATCCGCTGGTGGGGTGGGTGAACTACCCCGGCCTCGAGAATTCGCCGCACCACGGGCTGGCGAAGAAGCAGTTCCGCTCGATCGACGGCAAGCCCGGTTCTTCAGGCATCCTCACCTTCGGCATCCGTGCCGACGATGCCGTGAAGGCCGGCGAGCGCTTCATCGATGCCTGCGAGTTCCTCAGCCACCTCGCGAACATCGGCGATGCCAAGACGCTGGTGATCCATCCCGCGTCCACCACGCACCGGCAGCTCGATGAAGAGGAGCTCGCCCGCGCCGGCGTGCGGCCGGACATGATCCGGCTGTCCGTCGGCATCGAGGACATCGAAGACATCCTGTGGGACCTGGACCAGGCCCTGCGCAAGGCCGTGGCCTAGGAATCTGCGCGCGGGCTGCTAGCCCTTCTCCAG
Source organism: Ramlibacter sp. P4_H7 (assembly GCF_056400765.1). NCBI lineage: Bacteria > Pseudomonadati > Pseudomonadota > Betaproteobacteria > Burkholderiales > Comamonadaceae > Ramlibacter > Ramlibacter sp. P4_H7. The sequence goes on along the minus strand of NZ_JBFUKP010000010.1, from coordinate 116,892 downwards.
CCAGGCGAACAGGGCGGGGATCGGCCGGCCCCGGTCCTCCCGAAGCGCACGGCGCTCCAGCGCCCGCACCTGGAAGCCATGCTGCTGCGCCAGCCGCCGCAGCCCGGCTTCCGAATGGGCGTAGCGCAGGCTGGGACGCAGCACCAGTTCGCCCTCCTCGCTCTCTTCCACGGTGAAGGCGAGCGCGCCGCCTGCAGGCATGCGCAGTGCGAGCAGCCGGAACACCTCGTCCAGCGCGCCGACGTAGCCGAACACGTCCGCCGCGACCACGGCGTCGTACTGCGCGCTCGACTCACCCAGGAAATCGGCGACGTCCGACTGTTCCAGCGTGTCGTACACCCCGCGCGCGGCCGCCTTCTCCAGCATGTTCGCGGAGAGGTCGACTCCCGTGAGGTGCCGCGCGTGCGGCCGCAGCAGCGGGCCGCACAAGCCCGTGCCGCAGCCCAGGTCGAGCGCATGCGCGAAGTGGCGTCCCTCGGCGATGCGCGGCACCAGCACCTGGGGCGCGTCATAGCGCAGCGATCGCTGAAGGTGCCCGTCGAAGGCGTCCGCGTAGCCATCGAACAGGGCCTCCACGTAGTGGCGCGGCGGTCGACGGGGCGCGGCGACCGGTTCGACCGCGGCCAGGTAGTAGTTCAGCAGTTCAGGATCGCCGCCGCGGGCCAAGGCTTCGCGGAACGATGCGGCGGCCTCCTGCGGGCGCCCCAGTTCGCGCAGCGCCGTGCCGCGCAGGGTCCACAGCGCGGGAGGCCGGGGATCCGCGGCCAGTGCCCGGTCGAAGTGCGCGACCGCGTCGGCGGGCCGTCCGAGCTCCGCCAGCGCCGTGCCGCAATGGCCCAGGGCCTCGGCGTTGCCCGGCTCCTGCGCCAGCGCTTCCTGCAGCAAGGACAAGGCCTCTTCGGTACGTCCGAGCTTGAGCCGCACCGCCCCGAGGTTGGTCAGAACGGAAGGGCGCCCCGGCATCAGCGACAGGGCGGCCGCGAACTGCCGCTCGGCCTGCTCCAGGCGTCCGGCCTGGTAGTGCTCCACTCCGGACAGGAAAAGCGCGCGCGCCTGCTCGAAATGACTGTCCATGCTTTTCCTCAACTGGCGGAATGATAGGCCCTGCGACAATCGCGCCCATGTCCTTCCCGCCGCTCGCCAACGACACCTTCCTGCGCGCCTGCCTGCGCCAGGCGACTCCCTACACGCCGCTCTGGCTGATGCGCCAGGCCGGTCGTTACCTGCCCGAATACAAGGCAACGCGCGCCAGGGCCGGCAGCTTCATGGGCCTGGCCACGAACGTGCAGTACGCCACCGAAGTGACGCTGCAGCCGCTGGACCGGTTCGCGCTCGATGCGGCCATCCTGTTCTCGGACATCCTCACGGTGCCGGATGCCATGGGACTCGGCCTCAGCTTCGCCGAGGGCGAGGGTCCGAAGCTCGCCCGCCCGCTGCGCGACGAGAAGTCGGTGGCCGCACTGCAGGTGCCCGACCTCGAGCGGCTGCGCTACGTGTTCGATGCGGTGACCAACATCCGCCGCGCGCTGAACGGCCGCGTTCCCCTGATTGGTTTTTCCGGCAGCCCGTGGACGCTGGCTTGCTACATGGTGGAAGGCGGCGGTTCCTCGGATGACTGGCGCGGCGTCAAGAGCATGCTGTACAGCCGTCCCGACCTGATGCACCGCATCCTTGCGGTGAACGCGGACGCCGTCGCGGCCTACCTCAATGCGCAGATCGACGCTGGTGCGCAGGCGGTGATGGTGTTCGACAGCTGGGGCGGCGCGCTGGCCGACGGCGCCTTCCAGCAGTTCAGCCTTGCCTACACGCAAAAGGTCCTCGCGAAGCTCAAGCGCACGGATGCCACCGGCACGGCCATCCCGCGGATCGTTTTCACCAAGGGCGGTGGACTCTGGCTGGACGAGATGGAGCCGCTGGATTGCGACGTGCTGGGTGTCGACTGGACGGTCAACCTGGCGCGCGCACGAGCCATCGTGGGCCGCAGCAAGGCGCTGCAGGGCAACCTCGATCCGGCGGTGCTGTTCGCGCCGCCCGAGCAGGTCGCTGCCGAGGCGCGTCGCGTGCTCGAGGATTTCGGCGCCCCCCATACCGGCCACGGCCAGGGACCGACCCAGATCTTCAACCTCGGCCATGGCATCAGCCAGCACTCCCCGCCCGAGCACGTGCAGGCGTTGGTGGAGGCTGTGCACGCGCATTCGCGGCAAATGCGAGGTGCATCGCCCAGGACCTGAACCGGCGCATCGGGGTGTTCCCTAGCCGCAAAGGTTAGGAAAGCCCGGAGGTCGGCGCTTGACTTATGCACAAAATCTGTGTTGCGGCGCATCCAGGCCGGTGGCGGCGGCCTTTCGCCGCTTCAAAATCAGGAGCGCTCGTAAGTCGTTGATTTTGTTAGGATGCCGCGCCTTCGAATTTTGCGGACGGCTCAGCCAAGCCCTTGATTTTGCGAGCCCTTCCGGGCTGCCAAGGCATGGGTATCAACAAAGTTATCCACAACAAAGTGAACCCAAAGGCAAATGACTTTGGAATCAAGCACTTACCCCGGGTTTCGCGAGATCTGGCTTAAGCATGACGCGTAACCGCAGAAGGGGATGAGCATCCGCATCGATGTCGTGGTGCCGACCCCCGCCCACAGCAGCCTGGGCGGCGCGCTGAGCTACCGCAGTGAGCTTCCACTTGCGCCGGGTCGCTTGGTCCGCGTGCCGCTGGGCCGCCGTGAAGTATGCGGCGTGGTCTGGGACGCGCCGGACGAAACGCCCACGCCGCCCGCCGAGCTGAAGTCCATCGCGGGTCCGCTCGAAGGCTTGCCGCCCCTGTCGGCGGCGTGGCGCGAGCTCGTCGGATTCGCCGCGGGCTATTACCAACGGGGGTTGGGCGAGGTCGCGCTGGCCGCGTTGCCGCCGCAACTGCGTGAACTCGACGCGGTGCAGCTAGGGCGCCGTCTGAAGCGCGCAACGCCGGCTGCGGATTCCCCCGAAGCGACCAGCCGACCGGAGCCGACCGAAGAACAGGCGCGGGCGCTGTCAGTGATCGCGGCGCAGCCCGGCCCGTTCCTGCTGTTCGGTGCGACTGGCAGCGGCAAAACCGAGGTCTACCTGCGCGCCGTGGAGACGCTCCTGCAAGCCGACCCGCAGGCCCAGGCCCTGGTCCTGGTGCCGGAGATCAACCTCACGCCGCAGCTGCAGGCCCGCTTCGAAGAGCGCTTCGGCGCCGGCGCCGTGGTGCCGCTGCACAGCGGCATGACCAACCCGCAGCGGCTGCGCAGCTGGCTGGCGGCCCACCTGGGCAGCGCCCGCATCGTGCTGGGCACGCGCATGGCGGTGTTCGCGTCCCTGCCGCGCCTGGGGCTGATCGTCGTCGACGAGGAGCACGACCCGAGCTACAAGCAGCAGGAAGGGGCGCGCTACTCGGCACGCGACCTGGCGGTCTACCGGGCCCGGCTCGAAGGCGTGAAGGTGATCCTCGGCTCCGCCACGCCCTCGCTGGAAAGCTGGCAGGCGTGCGAGCGCGGACGCTACCGCTGCATCGAGATGCCCACGCGGGTGGGAGCGGGTGCCCTGCCCGCGGTGCGCATCGTCAACATGAACCACCAGCCCAAGGGCACGCTGTTCTCGCCGCCGCTGCTGGCGGCGATCGCGCAGCGCGTGGCCCGTGGCGAGCAGTCGCTGGTGTTCCTCAATCGCCGCGGCTACGCGCCGGTGCTGGCCTGCACCGCCTGCGACTGGCGCAGCGAATGCAGCCATTGCAGCGCCTACCGCGTGTTCCACAAGATCGACCGCACGCTGCGCTGCCACCATTGCGGCTTCACCGAGCGTGTGCCGCGCGCCTGCCCGAAGTGCGGCAACGTCGACATCGCACCGCTGGGCCGCGGCACGGAGCGGCTGGAGGAGCACCTCGCCGAATTACTGGCCGACACGCGCAGGCCGGGCGGCGAGCCCGTGCGCATCGCCCGGATGGACGCCGACAGCACGCGGCTGAAGGGCGCGCTGGAGGAGCAGCTCGCGCAGGTGCACGCGGGGGAAGTGGACATCCTGGTGGGCACGCAGATGGTCACCAAGGGGCATGATTTTCGCAAGATCACGCTCGTGGCGGCGGTGAATCCCGACGCAGCGCTGTTCTCCAGCGACTTCCGCGCCCCGGAACGGCTGTTCAGCTTGCTGATGCAGGCGGGTGGACGCGCGGGCCGCGACGTGGCGCATGCGCCCGCGAGCGAAATGTGGGTGCAGACCTGGAACCCGGAGCACCCCCTCTTCACGGCGCTCAAGCGCCACGACTATCCCGCCTTCGCTGCGCAGCAGTTGAAGGAACGGCAGCAGGCCGCCATGCCGCCCTTCGCCTACCAGGCGCTGCTGCGCGCGGAGGCGCGCACCCAGGACGTGGCGCAGGAGTTCCTGCGCACAGCCGCAGAACAAGCGGCGGAACTGGACGGCAGCGGCCATGTGGTGGTGTACGCGCCGGTGCCCACGCCCGTGCAGCGGGTGGCCAACGTCGAGCGCGCGCAGCTGCTGCTGGAAAGCGGTTCGCGCCCGGCGCTGCAGGGGTTCCTGGCCGCCTGGCAGCCGGTGCTGCAGGGATTGCGCATGCGCGGCCTGATCCGGTGGGCGGTCGACGTCGATCCGCTGGCGATCTGACGCTCAGGCTTCGGGTTCGCTCCTCAGCGCGAGCGCCGACTGGTACAGGCTGTTGCGCGGCGCACCGGTGATGTCCGCCGCCAGCTTGACGGCCGTCTTCAACGGCAGTTCAGCCAGCAGCAGCTGCAGCACGCGCAGCGCGTCGCCCTCCTGCGCCACCACCGCCACCGGATGCAGCGCCAGCACGAACTCGCCGCGTTCGCGTTGCGGGTCCGAGCGCAGCCACGCGGGGAAGTCCGCGCAGCGCAGCGTCGCGATCTCCTCGAACTGCTTGGTCAGTTCGCGCCCCACCGTGATTGCGCGCTCGCCCAGCGCGGCGAGCGCCTGGGCCAGGGCGGCGATGCGGTGCGGCGCTTCCAGCAGCACCACCGCGCGTGCTTCCTGCCCCAGCTGTTCGACCCTCTGTTGCCGCTCGCCCGCCTTGGCCGAAAGGAAGCCGCCAAAGACGAAGCTGCTGTCCTCCACCTGCGCCGGCAGGACGCTCATGAGGGCAGTCACGCTGCTGGCGCCCGGCACCGGAACGACCGGCAATCCGGCAGCGCGGACGGCGGCCACCAGGCGCGCGCCTGGATCGCTGATGCCGGGGGTTCCTGCATCGCTGGCATAGGCCACGCGTTCTCCGTTCTGCAGCCGCCGCACCACCTGCTGGGCGCCTTCGGCCTCGTTGTGGCGGTGCACGCTGAGCCACGCATCCTTGTGGATGCCGTAGGCGCGCAGCAGGGCCTGGGTGTGCCGCGTGTCCTCGCACGCCACGGCGTCCACCAATTGCAGGACGTGCAGGGCGCGCAGGCTGATGTCGGCGAGGTTGCCGATGGGCGTGGCCAGCATGTACAGGCTACCCTGCGGGTAGTGCTGCGCAGCCGCCGCGTCGCGCGCCGCGGCCAGCGCGGATGCAAAGGAAGCGCTCAATCGGACTCCTTCGAAAGGCAGGGTGTGAGTACCAAGGAGCAAGGCGACGCCGCCGAAGACCGCGCCCTGGCGCACCTGCGTGCGCAGGGACTCACGCTGGTGGCGCGCAATTATCGGACGCCCGGCCGGGGCGGCGGCGAGATCGACCTCGTCATGCGCGAGCGCGACGGCACGCTGGTGTTCGTGGAGGTGCGCAAGCGTGCCGACCGCCGCTTCGGTGGCGCGGCGGCCAGCATCGGCTGGGACAAGCAGCGTCGCATCGTGTTCGCGGCCCGCCACTACCTGATGAGGCTGGCTGCGACACCGGCGTGCCGCTTCGACGTCATCAGCATCGAAGGCGGCAGCATCCTGTGGATGCGTGCCGCCTTCGATGCTGGCTGAGGCTCGCCCGCAGAGCGAAGCCCCAGCAGAAACACACGAGCCGTGCTTAGTTGCGGTCGTGCTTGCGACGCATCACGGGCGCGGGAGCCTGCTCCACCGGTGCCGGGGCGGCACCCATGGACTGGCGCTCTTCCATCACGGGAGCGGGAGCGGGGGCCTGGGCCACGACGGCGGGCTGCTCCACCACGGCCACAGGCTGGACGGTCGTGATCTGGGCGGTCTGCACCTGGTCGATCAGGCCGGGAACGCCCGTCTCACCCATGGAGGTGAGGTGGGTGCTCTGCTGGCCGGCGCCCAGAGCGGGGTTGGTCACGAAGGGATTCGGGGGCACGCCTTGGGCGACCGCGACGCCGATCACGGCCACGGCAGAGATACCAGCGACCAGACCGGCAATTTTTTTCAGAACAGCCATTGCAACTTCTCCTAGAACTTGATTTGTGGAACTTGAAATCTGCGGGCACTTAAGCCAGCAAGCGCAAGATTAGTGAACCACGACGTTGGCGGAGTCAGTTCCGCGCGGGACCTCGTGTCGGGTCACGGCCGCCCGCGCGTCGGCGATTCCCTCCCCGCCGGCGTCCGATAGGGACTACAGAGGCCCGCCTTCCCGAAACATTGCGACGGATCGGGTAACCGGCTGTTCACCTGCGCGCTGCAGCGCAGACATTTTTCACCTGCGTCACGGGCGGTATCATTGAAGGCCATGCTCGAGCAACGCATACAGCAGAACTTCATCGACAGCGCGGACCTGAAGTACCAGGCCGCGCAGACCCTCAGCAAGCCGATCGCGCAAGCGGTGCAGGCGGTGCTGGCCTGCGTCACCAGCGGAGGCAAGGTGCTCGCCTGCGGCAACGGCGGCTCCGCCGCGGACGCGCAGCACTTCTCCGCGGAATTCGTCGGCCGCTTCGAACGCGAGCGGCCCGAACTCGGCGCCATCGCGCTCACCACCGACAGCTCCATCCTCACCGCGATCGCCAACGACTACGATTTCAACCGCATCTTCTCCAAGCAGGTGCGCGCGCTGGGACAGGCAGGCGACGTGCTGCTGGCGCTGTCCACGAGCGGCAACTCCGCGAACGTGCTGGCCGCCATCGAGGCGGCGCACGAGCGCGAGATGACGGTCGTCGCGCTCACCGGGCGCGGCGGCGGCAAGATGGCCGGGGTGCTGCGCGAGACCGACGTGCACATCTGCGTGCCGCACGAGCGCACGGCCCGCATCCAGGAAGTGCACATCCTCGCGCTTCACTGCATCTGCGACGGCGTCGACGCGCAACTCCTCGGCGAACAGGACCCACCGATATGAACCGAAAGCTGCACCGCTCCCTCCCCCTCTGCTCCGTGGCCGCTGCGCTGCTGGCCGGCGCGCTCGCCGGCTGCGCGCCGCTGATCGTGGGCACTGCCGCGGTCGGCACGGCGATGGTGGCGACCGACCGCCGCACATCGGGCGCGCAGGTCGATGACGAGACGATCGAATTCCGTGCCGCTTCGCGCCTGAGCGAAGCCCTCGGCGACCGGGTGCACATCAACGTGTCCGCCTACAACCGGCAGGTGCTGTTGACCGGCGAGGCGCCCACGGACGCGATGAAGCAGCAGGCCGAACAGGCCGTCTCGCGCGTGGACAACGTGCGCGGCATCGTCAACGAGATTGCGGTGATGGCGCCCACGTCGCTGACGCAGCGTTCCAACGACACGTTCATCACCGGCAAGGTGCGGGCCTCCTTCGTCGACGCGTCGGACTTGCAGACGAACGCCTTCCGCGTGGTCACCGAGCGGGGCAACGTCTACCTGATGGGACGGGTGTCGGCCCGGGAAGCCGACCGCGCGACTTCCATCGCCCGCCAGATCTCGGGCGTGCAACGCGTTGTCCGCATTTTCGAAGTGTTGAGCCCGGAAGAACTGCGGGCGGCGGGCATCACCCCCGCGGGAACCAAGGCACCGTTGGCGGCAAGCCCTGCCGCAGCACCGGTGACGGTGGCCCCGGTCACTGCCACCCCATCCGCTGTCCCGGCGACGGGGTCGACGGCGCCTGATGCTCAACCGCCCATTTCAGGCGGCGCGGTGACCTCGCCCGTCCGCTGAAGTCACCCGATGACAAAGGGCCGCGCAAGCGGCCCTTTGTCATTCTTGCGCGGCCTTCCGGCTCAGCGCAGCCGCTTGATCAGGCTGGAGGTATCCCAGCGCTTGCCCCCCATGGCCTGCACGTCGGCGTAGAACTGGTCGACCAGCGCGGTGACCGGCAGCCGTGCGCCGTTGCGCTTGGCCTCGTCGAGCACGAGGCCCAGGTCCTTGCGCATCCAGTCCACGGCGAAGCCGAACTCGAACTGGTCGGCGATCATGGTCTTGCCACGGTTGTCCATCTGCCAGCTTTGCGCGGCGCCCTTGCCGATCACCTCCAGCACCTGCTGCATGTCGAGGCCGGCCTTGGTGCCGAAAGCGATCGCTTCGGACAGGCCCTGCACCAGCCCGGCGATCGCGACCTGGTTGACCATCTTGGCAAGCTGGCCGGCGCCGCTCGGGCCCAGCAGGGTGAAGGCGCGCGAGAAGGCCATCGCCACCGGACGCGCCGCATCGAACGCGGCCTGCTCGCCTCCGCACATCACGGTGAGCATGCCGTTCTGGGCGCCGGCCTGGCCCCCGGACACCGGCGCATCGACGAACTGCAGGCCGCGCTTCTTCGCTTCGGCGGCGAGCTCGCGTGCGACGTTGGCGGACGCTGTGGTGTGGTCCACCAGGATCGCGCCCGGCTTCATCCCCGCCAGTGCGCCCTGCTCCCCGAGCGCCACCGAACGCAGGTCGTCGTCGTTGCCGACGCAGCAGAACACGAGCTCGCAGTCCGCCACCGCCTCGCGCGGCGTCGCCGCCGCCGAGCCGGCGAACTCCTTGCACCAGGCCTGGCGCTTCTCCGCGCTGCGGTTGAAGACGGTGACCTGGTGGCCGGCCAGCGCAAGGTGCCCGGCCATGGGGTAGCCCATCACGCCCAGGCCGAGGAAAGCGACCTTGCGGGAAGGGGTGGATTCGTACGTCTTCGGGTTGGTGGACGCCATGGTGCTGCGTGGGTTGGAGGAGGAAGGGCCGATTCTAGGCCGCGGCCTCAGAGCGTGTAATGGGCGACGCCCTCGCCGAACGACCAGTTCTCGCGCAGCGTCTCGACCAGGTGGATGATGACGTCCGAGGGGCTCACGTCGCAGGCCGCCGCCACGTCGGTGGCCGTGCGCGCGTAGAAGGCGCGCTTCTGCTGCAAGGTGCGGCCCGGGGCGCAGGTCACCTGCACGAACAGCGCTTTCGCGGTGTGCCGGACGCCCAGGTACTCGGGCGTGCACACGAGTGCGCCAGCGGGATGGCGCGTGATCAGCTGGAAGCGGTCATCCGCCGGCACGCCCATCGTGTCGACGAGCGCCTGGTGGACGGCTTCGCCCGCGCGCTGGGCGCGGGCGGCGGGAATGGTCTCGGGAAGCTCCAGTCGGACAAAGGGCATCGCGTTCTCCTTCGGTGGAACGCGACTGTGCCGCGGGAGCCGGGGGGCGCACAACGCCCACGCACGCAAAACGGCTTTGCAGCCGCTGCAAGCCTCAGACGATGGCCAGGTGCTCGGTGCCGGCGGACAGGTCCTGCGACTTGGCGCGCTGGCTGTTGAGCTTGATCTGCAGCCGCAGGTCGTTCAGCGAGTCGGCGTTGCGCAGGGCGTCTTCGTAGGTGATGACGTTGCCTTCGTACAGGTCGAACAGCGCCTGGTCGAAGGTCTGCATGCCCAGGTTGCGGCTCTTCTTCATGATCTCCTTGATCTCGGAGACCTCGCCCTTGAAGATCAGGTCGGAGATCAGGGGCGTGTTCAGCAGGACCTCCACCGCCGCGGCGCGACCCTTGCCGTCCTGCTTGGGAATCAGGCGCTGCGACACGAAGGACTTGAGGTTGAGCGACAGGTCCATCAGCAGCTGCGGACGGCGCTCTTCCGGGAAGAAGTTGATCACGCGGTCCAGCGCCTGGTTGGCGCTGTTGGCGTGCAGCGTGGCCATGCACAGGTGGCCGGTCTCGGCGAAGGCGATCGCGTGTTCCATGGTCTCGCGGTCGCGGATCTCGCCCATCAGGATCACGTCGGGCGCCTGGCGCAGCGTGTTCTTCAGCGCCGCTTCCCAGCTGTCGGTGTCCAGCCCCACTTCGCGCTGCGTCACCACGCAGTTCTTGTGCGGGTGCACGAATTCCACCGGGTCCTCGATGGTGATGATGTGGCCGAAGCTCTGCTCGTTGCGCCAGTCGATCATGGCCGCCAGCGTGGTCGACTTGCCGGAGCCCGTCGCGCCCACCAGGATGACCAGCCCGCGCTTGGACATCACCACTTCCTTGAGCACCTGCGGCACGCCCAGGCCGTCGATGGTGGGCAGAACCTGCGGGATGACCCGCAGCACCATGCCGACCTTGCCCTGCTGCACGAAGGCATTGACGCGGAAGCGGCCGACGCTGGGCGGCGAGATCGCGAAGTTGCACTCCTTGGTGCGCTCGAACTCCGCCGCCTGCTTGTCGTTCATGATCGAGCGGGCCAGTGCCAGCGTGTGCCCGCCGTTCAAGGGCTGGGGCGATACCTTGGTCACCTTTCCGTCGACCTTGATCGCGGGCGGAAAATCGGCCGTGATGAACAGGTCGGAGCCGTTGCGGCCCACCATGAGCTTCAGCAGGTCGTTGATGAACTTGGATGCCTGGTCGCGTTCCATGGTGCGAGTCCCGTTTCTCGATTGCTATTGGAGTTCGCCGCCGGGCCGCCCCAGGGCGACCACCGCCCCCTCGGAGGGCTGTTCCATCCGCGCAGCGGCAAGCTTGGCGGCCGTGATCATCCGGGAAAGTTCTCGGGGATCTTGGCCTTGCTGCGCGCCTCGGCCGCGCTGATCATGTTGCGCTTCACGAGGTCGGTCAGGTTCTGGTCCAGCGTCTGCATGCCCACGCTGTTGCCGGTCTGGATCGCCGAGTACATCTGGGCCACCTTCGCCTCGCGGATCAGGTTGCGGATGGCCGAGGTGCCGATCATGATTTCGTGCGCCGCCACGCGGCCGCTGCCGTCCTTGGTCTTGCACAGCGTCTGCGAGATCACGGCCTGGAGCGACTCCGACAGCATCGCGCGGACCATTTCCTTTTCTTCCGCAGGGAACACGTCGATCACGCGGTCGATGGTCTTGGCGGCGCTGGACGTGTGCAGCGTGCCGAACACCAGGTGCCCGGTTTCCGCCGCCGTCATGGCCAGGCGGATCGTTTCCAAGTCGCGCATTTCACCCACCAGGATGCAGTCCGGGTCCTCGCGCAGCGCCGAGCGCAACGCGTTGGCGAAGGACAGCGTCATCGGACCCACCTCGCGCTGGTTCACCAGGCACTTCTTGGACTCGTGCACGAATTCGATCGGGTCTTCCACCGTCAGGATGTGGCCGTACTCGGTCTCGTTCAGGTGGTTGACCATCGCCGCCAGCGTGGTGGACTTGCCCGAGCCCGTGGGGCCCGTCACCAGCACCATGCCGCGCGGCTTCAGCGCGAGGTCCTGGAAGATCTTGGGCGCGTTCAGCTGTTCCAGTGTGAGGATCTTGGAAGGAATCGTCCGGAACACGGCGCCGGCGCCGCGGTTCTGGTTGAAGGCATTGACGCGGAATCGCGCAAGGCCTTCGATCTCGAAGGAGAAGTCGCACTCCAGGAACTCTTCGTAAGCCTTGCGCTGCGTGTCGTTCATGATGTCGTACACCATGGCATGGACCTGCTTGTGGTCCATGGGGTCGACGTTGATGCGACGCACGTCGCCGTGCACGCGGATCATGGGGGGCAGGCCGGCCGACAGGTGCAGGTCCGACGCCTTGTTCTTGACGCTGAAAGCGAGCAGCTGGGTAATATCCACGAGTCCCTCTTCTCTTATGTCCTCACCAACGGTGGCGCACGTCGCCGATGGCCTCCGGACCATTATGACGACGATTGCTGCCAACCTCCAGACCGTGCACAGCCGGATCGCGAGCGCCTGCGCGGCTGCGCAACGCCACGTGAACGAAGTCACGCTGCTTCCCGTGTCCAAGACTTTCGGCCCCGAAGCAGTGCGCGAGGCCCATGCAGCGGGCGAGACCGCGTTCGGCGAAAACTACATCCAGGAGGCCGTGGAGAAGCAGGCGCTGCTGGCCGACCTGCCCCTGACCTGGCACTGCATCGGCCCGATCCAGAGCAACAAGACGCGGATGGTGGCGCAGCACTTCGACTGGGCGCACACGATCGATCGGCTGAAGATCGCGCAACGCCTGTCCGAGCAGCGCCCGCTGGACCGCGCGCCCCTGTCGGTGTGCATCCAGGTGAACATCGACGGCGGCCCCAACAAGTCGGGGGTCGCGCCCGCGCAAACGCTGGCACTGGCACGCGAGATCGCGCAGTTGCCGCGGTTGAAGCTGCGCGGGCTCATGACCATCCCCGAACCCCGCGAGGATTTCGCGACGCAGCTCGCCGCGCACCGCCAGGCGCGCGCGCTGTTCGACTCGCTGCGGGACGCGGGGCTGGCGCTCGACACGCTCTCGATGGGGATGACGGGTGACCTCGAGGCGGCGATTCACGCCGGCAGCACGATGGTGCGCGTAGGCACCGCGATCTTCGGCACCCGGCCGCACCGGCTCACTTCCGGGGCGTGAACGGCTTGACGTTGCCGCAATCCGCCTTCAGCCACTTGCCGTTGCTTTCCATGGTGGTGGTGTCGGTGCGCCCTTGCGCCATGCTGCGCACGGTCATGCGGCTGGCGTAGGACTCGGGACTGTTGAAGGTCACCTGCCCCTCGCCGCTGGAGGGCGGGTTGGTGCAGGCGAAGGCCATCTTCATCAGGTTGCCGTTGCGCTGCTGCTGCGTGACGCGGCAGCCGTCCTGCATCGGGACGTCGTTGCGCTCGACCATCTCCTTGGTCAGGCACACCTGCATCGCCGTGGCACCGCCGGCACCCGGCGCCATCTTCACGCCCTGCTGCGCCATCATCGCCTCCATCTGCTTGCGCTGCTCGGGCGGCATCTGCGCCATCTGCTGCTGCATTTCGGCCATGGCGCCCGCCATTTGCGGGTTGTCGCTCTTGTGGTGGATTTCCCACAAACCGGGCTTCAGGGACTGCGCTCCGGCCACCAGGGGTGCGGCCGCGAGCAGCGTGGCGACGATCAGCAGGGGGGTGCGCATGGGGCTTCTCCTTCGGTGCCAGCCATTCTGCCCACGGTCGCGGGCGCTGCCCAGCGCGCTTTTCGGCGCTGCTAGACCCGCAGCGGCAGGCGCGCGCTGTTCTTCACTTCCTCCATCACCGCATAGGTGCGCGTCTCGCGCACGCCAGGCAACTGCCACAGCACCGCGCCCGCGAAGTCGCGGTACGCCTGCATGTCGGCCACGCGTGTCTTCACCAGGTAGTCGAAGCCGCCCGCGACCATGTGGCATTCGAGGATCTGCGGGTGCGCCTGCACGGCCGCCTTGAAGGCCTCGAACACGTTGGGGGTGGTGCGGTCCAGCAGCACCTCCACGAACACGAGCATGCCGACCCCCAGCTTCACCGGGTCCAGGCGCGCTTCGTAGCCGAGGATGTAGCCCTCCCGCGTGAGCCGCTGCACGCGCGCCAGCACGGCGGTCGGGGACAGCGCCACGGCCTCGGCGAGCTTCAGGTTGGACAGACGGCCGTCGGCCTGCAGGACATTCAGGATCTTCAGGTCGATGCGGTCCAGATCGGCAGCAATGGCGTCCATGGTCTGAATTTTCTTTCGCGAAGCTCAGTCACTTTAGCGAAACATTCGCGCAAGAACCAGCCACCATGCGTTTCATGCCCGCCACCCACCAGCGCCTGCCCAGCCCCTACCGACCCGAGGCCCCCACCGTTGCCGACCGCCTGCAGTCCTTGCGCGCCGCCCTGGACTGGGCCGCCGCCGCGCAGGTGGCAGCGCCCTGGGTGGCTGCCGTGCGCCGCAATCCGCCGCCCTTCTGGGCGATGGAGAGCCTGCTCAAGGAATATCCGATCTCCAGCGCCGAGGGCCTGGCGCTGATGCGCCTGGCCGAAGCCTTGCTGCGGGTGCCCGACGCCGAAACGGCGATCGCGCTCACCGCCGACCAGCTCTCGCGCGCCGACTTCGAAGGCTCCGCGGACAGCGCCCTGGCGCGCCTTTCGCACAGCGCCATCGCCCTGTCCAAGCGCTTCCTGCCGGGCGACGGTGCACAGCCGGAGCCCGGCGTCTTCGCCCGGCTGGGCGCCCGGACCGTCGTCGCCGCCACGCTGCGCGCCGTCCAGTTGCTGGGACGGCAGTTCGTCCTCGGCCAGACGATCGCCGAGGCCATGCACGAGGGGGACGGCGCGCGCCGGCGCCAGCCGAACGTTCGCTTTTCGTACGACATGCTGGGCGAAGGCGCGCGCACCGCGGAGGACGCACAGCGCTACCTTGCGCATTACGAAGACGCGATCGCGGCCATCGCGGCGTCGGCGAACGCGGGCCGGCCGGTACAGGACAACGACGGCATCTCCATCAAGCTGAGCGCCCTGCACCCGCGCTACGAGGCCTTGCAGCGCGAACGCGTGCTGCAGGAGCTGGTGCCCCGCGCGTGGCGGCTGTGCGAACGCGCCGCCCGCGCCAACATCAACCTGACCATCGACGCGGAAGAAGTGGACCGGCTGGAACTCTCGCTGGACATCTTCGAAGCGCTCTGCGCACTGGTGGCGCAGCACCATCCGCAGTGGCAGGGCTTCGGCCTCGCCTTGCAGGCCTACCAGACGCGCGCGCTGGAACTGATCGCCGAGGTGGCGGCGATCGCGCGCAGGCACCGCATCCGGCTGATGTGCCGGCTGGTCAAGGGCGCCTACTGGGACGCCGAGATCAAGCGCGCGCAGGAGCTGGGCCTGTCGCACTATCCCGTGTTCACGCACAAGCACCACACGGACATCTCGTACCTCGCCTGCGCGCGCGCCTTGCTGGAAGCGCAGGACGTGATCTATCCGCAGTTCGCCACGCACAACGCCGGCACCATCGCCGCGATCGTGCAGATGGCGCACCGGGTCCTCGGTCCGCGCGCGACTTCATCCCGCCCCGGCGAGGAAGCGCGCGCCATGCCGGGACAGACGGGCGCCGCTGGGGCAACCGGCTTCGAATTGCAGCGCCTACACGGCATGGGCGAAGGCATCTACCGCGAAGTGCTGCAGAACCCGCTGATCTCCTGCCGGGTGTACGCGCCGGTCGGCCAGCACCGGGACCTGCTCGCCTACCTGGTGCGGCGGCTGCTGGAAAACGGCGCCAACTCCTCCTTCGTGCACCAGCTCGCCGACGAATCGGTGGGCATGGACCACTTGCTGCAGTCGCCGCTGCACCTGGCGCCGCAGCCCTCGCTGCCATTGCCGCCCGACCTCTATGGCCCCGCGCGCCGCAACAGCCGCGGGCTGGACCTCGCGGTGCCCGAGATGCGCGCGCCGCTGGAGGATGCGCTGGCCGGGATGACCGTGCCAACCGTGCCGCCGGCCGACCCGGCGCAGGTGCCGCAGGCGGTGGAACGCGCGATCGCCGCGGGCCATGCGTGGGAACGCACGCCAGTGGAAGCGCGCGCCGCGGTCCTGCGCTCCGCCGCGGACCGCATGGAAGACGCGCTGCCGCGCCTGTGCGCCCTGCTGGTACAGGAGGGCTTCAAGTGCTGGGGCGACGCGGTGGCGGAAGTGCGGGAAGCCGTCGACTTCCTGCGCTATTACGCGAACGAAGCCGAACGCATCCTGCAGCCCGTCACGCTGCCCGGCCCCACCGGCGAGAGCAACGTGCTGCGCCTCACCGGCCGCGGCGCCTGGGCCTGCATCAGCCCGTGGAACTTCCCGCTGGCGATCTTCACGGGCCAGGTGGCGGCGGCGCTGGTGACCGGCAACACCGTGCTGGCGAAGCCGGCCGAACAGACGCCCGCCATCGCCGCCGAAGCGGTGCGCCTGCTGCACGCCGCGGGCGTGCCGGCCGCCGCGCTGCAACTGCTGCACGGCGCCGGCGAGACGATAGGTGCCGCCCTCGTGGCCGAGCCGCGTATCGCCGGCGTGGTGTTCACCGGATCGACGCAAGTGGCCAAGCTCATCCAGCGCACGCTGGCGGCCAAGGACGGCCCCATCGTGCCCCTGATCGCGGAGACGGGCGGCATCAACGCGATGCTGGTGGACTCCACGGCGCTGCCGGAACAGGTGGCCGATGCGGTCGTGCAAAGCGCCTTCCGGTCCGCCGGCCAGCGCTGCTCCGCGCTGCGACTGCTGCTGGTGCACGAAGCGATTGCCGATGGCGTGATCCGGATGATCCAGGGTGCGGCGCAGGAACTCGTCACCGGCGATCCCGCGCAATGGCGCACCGACGTCGGGCCGGTGATCGACGGCGAGGCCTTCGAAGGGCTGCAGCGTCACGTGCGACGGCTGCAGGCGGAAGCGAAGCCCCTGCTGCCGGAGGCCTCCTTCGATCCGCAGCTGCGGCTGATCCCGCCGCAGGCCTTCGAAGTGGACAACGTGGAACAGGTCAGGCACGAGGTCTTCGGGCCCGTGCTGCACGTCGCGCGCTGGAGCGGCGATCCGCAGGCCGTGATCCATGCGATCAACCGCGTGGGCTACGGTCTCACGCTGGGACTGCAGACCCGCATCGACAGCCGCGCGCAGGCGCTGGCGCGCGAGGCTCGAATCGGCAACGTGTACGTCAACCGCAACATGATCGGCGCAGTGGTGGGCGTGCAGCCCTTCGGTGGCGAAGGCATGTCGGGGACCGGTCCCAAGGCGGGCGGCCCCAACTACCTGGTGCGCTTCTGCGCCGAGCAGACCGTGACGATCAACACCACCGCCGCCGGCGGCAACGTGGCCCTGCTGGCCTGATCAACCCTTCAGCAGGTTGCGAGAGACGCGTTCCCGGACCGGGTCGCCGAGCAGGTCGAGCGCGCTGGGCAGCTTGCCGTCGTAGGCGCCCAGCACGTTCTGCAGCGCAGCCAGCGTGCGCTTCAGGGCATCGGCGTCCTCGCCGCGACGGGCGAGGTCTGCACGAACGTCTTCCAGCGCACGGAACAGCAGCGCGCGGGTGTTGCCGCGGATCACGAGGTTGCCGTCGGATTGCCAGATGGCCTTGTGCATGTATTTCATTTGGAGCATCTCCCTGGTACGGGCTCCAGAATGCGCCGCGGCGCGGCGGGCGCCTGTGGGCGCCGTCGGTGTCCTCGGGACGGCGCGCAGCAGCGTGGCGCGTCAGCCGCCAGCACGGCCGTGGCCGTCGCAGTTGCGGAAGGGCCGTGTCGGACAGGAGCCCGAGGCCCCCCGAATCAATGGGCGCCCGCGGCGGCTTCGCTGCCCCCTGCACTGCGCTGCGGATGGGTCAGCCAGACCAGCGGAATCAGCGCCAGGAACAGCACCGCCGACCCGAAGAAGATGTCGTTGGCCGCAAGCATGAAGGCCTGCTGGTCCACCAGCCGATTGATCTGCGCCAGTGCCTGCTCCGGCGTCAGGCCTGCGGCGGCCAGCCCCGACAGCGTCGCCTGCACCGCGGCGTTGCCGACCGAGACCGATTCCGCCAGCTGCGCGTGGTGCAGCGCGGCCCGGCTCTCCCACAAGGTCGTCGAGATCGAGGTGCCCATGGCGCCCGCGGTGATGCGGACGAAATTCGTCAGGCCCGACGCGGCCGGGATGCGGTCCGGCGTGAGTCCCGACAGCGTGATCGTCATCAGCGGGATGAAGAAGAACGCCATCGCCACGCCCTGGATGACCGTGGGGACCAGGATGGTGCGGAAGTCGGCCTGCGTGTTGAAGTTGGACCGCATCCACAGCACCAGCCCGAACACCAGGAAGGCAAAGGTCGCGTACCGGCGCGGGTCCACGCGGCCGACCGTCTTGCCCACGAAGGGCGACAGCACCATCGCCATCAGGCCCACCGGCGCCAGCACCATGCCGGCTTCAGTGGCGGTGTAGCCCATGAACTGCTGCAGCCACAGCGGTAGCAGCACCACGTTGCCGAAAAACAGGCCATAGGCGACCGAGGTGGTCAGGGTGCCGGCCCAGAAATTCCGGCGCGCGAACAGGCGCAGTTCGACCACCGGGTGGGCGTCGGTCAGCTCCCAGATCAGGAAGAAGGCGAAGCCGACGGCCGCGATCACCGCGAGCGCGACGATGGTGGACGAGCGGAACCAGTCGTACTCCTTGCCGAGGTCCAGCATCACCTGCAGGCAGCCGATCCACAGCACCAGCAGCGCGAGGCCCACCTTGTCGATCGGCAGCACCCGCCGCACGCTGTCGCGGTGCCTGTAGATCGCCCAAGAGGAAAACGCCGCGACCAGGCCCACCGGGATGTTGATGTAGAAGATCCACGACCAGGAGATGTTGTCGGTGATCCAGCCGCCCAGCAGCGGCCCGAGCACCGGCGCGACCAGAGTGGTCATGGCCCACATCGCCATCGCCAGGCCCGCCAGCGCCCGTGGGTAACTGGCGAGCAGCAGCGCCTGCGACAGCGGGATCATCGGCCCGGCCACGAAGCCCTGCAGCGCGCGGAAAGCGATCAGCGTCGTCATGTTGGGGGCCAGCCCGCACAGCCAGGACGCCGCCACGAACAGCAGCACGCTGGCGACGAACAGTCGCACCTGGCCCAACCGCAGGGACAGCCATCCGGTCAGCGGCACGGCGATGGCGTTGGCCACCGCGAAGCTGGTGATGACCCAGGTGCCCTGGTTGGGACTGACGCCCAGGTCGCCCGCGATCGCCGGCAGCGACACATTGGCGATGGAGGTGTCCAGCACGTTCATGAACGTGGCGGTGGACAGGGCGATCGTGCCCCACAGCCGCGCGGAACCCTCCAGCGGCGGAGGCGGGAGCTGCTGCTCGCTCATGCAGGGTCCCTAGCGCGCGGGCGGGCCGCCGTGCACCGCCAGGCGGCCGGGGGCGCTGTTCTGCGCGATCACGCGGCGCACCTCGGCTTCGGCGCCGTCGTCCTGCGTGTCGAACATCTGCGTCTGCGTGGTGGCGGCGGCGCGGGGCGCATCCGCCAGCGCCTTGCCGTCCTGCCGGCCGACATCGACCGTCGCTTCCATCGACAGGCCGACGCGCAGGGGATGCTCCTTCAGCTGCGCGGGGTCGAGCGCCACGCGCACGGGAACGCGCTGCACCACCTTGATCCAGTTGCCGGTGGCGTTCTGCGCCGGCAGCAGCGAGAAGGCCGCACCCGTTCCCACGCCGAGACCAGCCACGCGGCCCTGGTACTCGACCTTCTTGCCATAGAGGTCCGCGGTGAGCGTCACGGGCTGGCCGATGCGCAGCTTGCGCAGCTGCACTTCCTTGAAGTTCGCCTCCACCCACACCTGGTTGAGCGGGATGATGGACATCAGCGGCGATCCCGCCGCGATCCGCTGCCCCAGCTGCACGGTGCGCTTGGCCACGTAGCCGTCGACCGGCGCCACCAGCACGGCGCGTTGCTGCGCCAGCCAGGCCTCGCGCACCTTGGCGGCGGCCGCCTGCACCTGCGGATGCTGTTCGACGTCGGTCCCGGAGGTCATCGCCTGGTTGCTCGCAAGCTGCTCGCGCGCGCTCACGACGGCGGCCTGCGCCGCCGTGACTGCGCTGCGGGCGGCGTTGAGTTCCGTCTCCGCGTGGTTCAGTTCTTCGCCGGAAATGGCGCCGGTGCCCATCAGCGAAGCCCTGCGCTTGTAGTCGTCCTGCGCGCGCGCCTGGGCGGCCATGGCCTTCTGCACGTCCGCCTCGCGCAGCGCCACCTGGGCCGCCAGCGACCCGTTGTTGGCGTACACGGTGCGCACCTGCCGCACGGTCTGGCCGAGGGCCGCCTCCGCCTGGTCCAGCGCGACGCGGGCATCGGCCGGATCCAGTTTCACCAGCGGCTGGCCGGCGCGCACGAAGTCCGTGTCATCGGCGTGGATCGACATCACGGTGCCGCCGACCTGGGGCGTGATCTGGATGACGTTGCCCTGCACATAGGCGTTGTCGGTGTCTTCGTAGTGGCTGGCAACCAGCCACTCGTAGCCGCCCCAGATGAGGCCGACCACGGCGACGACGCCGGCGAGCGTCAGCAGCGCCTTCTTGCGGCGGGGGTGGGCGCGCGGGGACGCCGGGGCTTCCTGTTGGGGTTCGCTCATGGGGAGTTCGAAAAGGCGACGCCGCGCACGGCGGGCGTCAGGTGGGTTCCTGGACCTGCGCCTGCATGGCGCGTCCGTTGTCGAGCACGCGGCGCAGCAGGCCCTTCAGCTGGCGGAATTCGTCCTGGGTGAAGCCCTGCAGGAAGGCGTTCTGCACCTTGCACAGCACGGCCGGGATTTCCTTGGCCGACTCCCGCCCTTCGCGCGTGAGCTCCAGGTTCACCACGCGGCGGTCCTCCGAGGAGCGCACGCGCGTGACCAGGCCCTTGGCTTCGAGGCGGTCCAGCATGCGCGTCATCGCGCCGACGTCGAGCTGGCATTGGCGCGCGAGTTCGGCCACGGTGGAGGCTTCGCCCAGGTGCAGCTTGAACAGGGGCACCCACTGGGCGTTGGTCAGGCCGCGAGGCTCGAGCGCCTCGTCGACCTCGGCGGCCATGCAGGACAGGATGCGCCGCATCAGGTAGGCCGCGCTCTCGTCCGGCTGGTAGTTCTCGGGACGGTAGAAGGAAGCGGGGGCATGGACGCCACGGGTCATGCCCCCAACTATACTTGCCTAGGCAATCATTGTCAAGGCTGACATTGTCGAGGCAGGTGCTTGCCGCGTCGATCAGCCGGCGGTGTAGCGCTCGCGCAGCTCGCGCTTGAGGACCTTGCCGATGTCGCTGCGCGGCAGCTCGGACAGGTAGCGGACAGCGGACAGGCGTTGCGTCTTGCCGAGCCGCTCGTTCGCCCAGGCGCGCAGCGCGGCGGCGTCCATGGCGCCCGGCGCCGGCACCACGAAGGCCACCGGGGTCTCGCCCCATTCCTCGGAGGGCACGCCCACGACGGCGGCTTCCAGCACGCCGGGGTTCTGGCGCAACACCGATTCGAGGTCGCTGGGATAGATGTTGAAGCCGCCGCTGATGACCATGTCCTTGCGGCGGTCCAGCAGGGTGAGGAAGCCGTCGTCGTCGAACCGGCCGACGTCGCCCGTGCGGATGAAGCGGTTGCCCTGCGCGTCGTACCACTCGGCGTCGCGCGTCTTGTCCGGCTGGTGGTGGTAGCCCGTCATCATGGAAGCGGAGCGCCCGACCACTTCGCCGACCTCGCCCTGCGGCACTTCGTGCCCTGCTTCGTCGATCAGCCGGATGTCGTGGCCCTCGGCGGGCTTGCCCACGGTGTGCAGCTTGTCCGGGAAGTTGTGCGCTTCCAGGATGCAGGTGCCGCCGCCCTCGGTCATGCCGTAGTACTCGACCAGGCCGCCGGGCCAGCGCCGCAGCACGTCGGCCTTCAGCTTCGCGGAGAACGGCGCGCTGGTGCAGAACTTCATCCGGAACGACGACAGGTCGTGCCGGTCGAAGCCGGGCAGCGCCATCAGCCGCTGGTATTGCACCGGCACCAGCATGGCGTGCGTCGCCCGTGCGTCCTCGGCCAGCGCGACATAGGCCTGCGCATCGAACCGGCCCTCCGTCAGCACCACCGTGCCGCCCTTGGCGAGGCAGGGAAACACCGACACCAGCGTCGTGTTGGAACAGAGCGAGGTAGCGGCGATCGTCACCGCGTCCGGGCCATAGCCGTAGGTCTCGCCGCGGGCGACGTGGGCCCAGCGCATCGCGTGCGGCTGCACGATGCCCTTGGGCGCGCCGGTGGTGCCCGAGGAATAGATGATGTTGAAGGGCCAGGCGGGATCGATCCGCACCGGCCGCGGCGGCGTGTCCACCGTGAGCCAGGACGCGAGGTCGTCCATGGCGACACGGCGCGCGTCGCTGGCGAAGGCGGGCACGGTGGCGTCGGTGAAGAACAGGCGCGCGCCGCTGTCGCGCACCATGCCGGCGAGCTGCTCCGTCGTCGCGCCCGTGGGCAGCGGCGCGATTGCAAGGCCGGCCCGCAGGCCGCCCAGGAACAGCACGACGTAGGCAATGGAATTCGCCCCGCTGATGGCGATGCTTTGCGTCGGCTGCAAGCCCTCGGCCTGCAGGCGGGCGGCGACGCGATCGACCTGCGCGTCCAGCTCGCGCCAGGTCAGCCGCACGGCGCCCTGCCGCAGAGCCAGGTGCTCCGGACGGGCTTGCGCGTGTTCGCGGATGAGGTCGGGGATGGCGCGGAAGGGCGGCAGCCCCACGGGCGGCGGCGTCTGGTCGGCGGTCAAGCGGGTCTCCTTGGGCACCGACTTTACGTCAGCCCCCCGCCGGCGCCTGTGCCGCGCCGGACAGCGCGACCGGCGACGGTTGTGTCCGACAGTGCCCAGGTGCCGGTGCCGACGCGAGGCCCCGGGCCGCGCCCCCAGACTGGCGGCAACACCATCCGGAAGGAGAACGCCATGGCCTACAGCAGCATCCTGGGTGCGGACGTCGCACCGACCAACCCCGCCGGCCGCGAGGCCGAACTGCTGGGCCCGAGCGACAACTCGGACAGCGGCAGCGACACCATCGGCACCACGGAAGCCGACCAGGACACGACGGACGCCGGTGGCACGGGGGACCGCGGGGTCGTCGCCGGACGCGATGCGCGCGAAGGCGCGGACATCCTGCCGGACCGCGTGGTGAACCTGGCCGACGGCGAGGTATCGGCCGAAACCGACCCGCACGGCATGGACCTGACCGACCTGGACGTCGACGACGACGCACAGGCCTCGGCCGACGGCGACCGGTCGGGCGAAGACCGCTGAGCCGCATGGGCCGCAGCGCGACGCCTGCCGCCGCGATGCGCCGCGTGCGGACCGTTCTCAAGGAGACCTTCGGGCTGTCCCGGCTGCGGCCGGGACAGTCGGCCGTGATCGAGCGCGTGCTGGCCGGCGAGCCGACCCTGGCCGTGATGCCCACCGGCGCCGGCAAGTCCCTGTGCTACCAGCTCCCGGCCCTGCTGCTGGAAGGCCGCACCGTGGTGGTCTCGCCGCTGATCGCGCTGATGAAGGACCAGTGCGAGTCGCTGCGTGCACTGGGCATCGCGGCCGTGCAGGTGAACAGCGCCACCGACAGCGAAGAGTCCGGCGCGGCGGAACAGGCCGTGGCCGACGGCAGCGCGAAGATCGTCATGACCACGCCGGAACGGCTGGCCGAGCCCGCGTTCCTGGAGATGCTGCTCGCGCACCCGATCAGCCTGCTCGCGATCGACGAGGCGCATTGCATCTCGCAGTGGGGCCACGACTTCCGCCCCGCCTTCCTGGAGATCGCGCACGTGCTGCCGCGGCTCCGCAAGCCCGTGGTGCTGGCGCTCACCGCGACAGCCACCGGCCAGATCGCGCAGGACATCTGCAAGCAACTCGGCATCCCGGACGAGGGGGTGCTCAACACCAGCGCCTACCGATCCAACCTCGACCTCAGGGTGGTGGCGGTGGCGGACGAGGCCGACAAGCTCGCGCAGGCGCTGAAGCTGGTGCGCGCGACCGAGGGCAGCGGCATCGTCTATGCCGCGACGGTGAAGGCCGCCCATGCGGTGCACGAAGCCTTGCAGGATGCCGGCGAGAACGTCGGGCTGTACCACGGCAAGCTGGGAGCGGCCGAGCGCGCGCGGGCGCAGGACGCGTTCATGGACGGCAGTTGCCGCGTGATGGTCGCCACCAATGCCTTCGGGCTGGGCATCGACAAGCCGGACATCCGCTTCGTGCTGCACTACCAGCTGCCCGCGACGCTGGAGTCCTATTACCAGGAAGCAGGTCGCGCCGGACGGGACGGTGACACCGCGCGCTGCACGCTGCTGTTCCTGCGGGGCGACAAGGCGATCCAGCAGTTCTTCATGGCCGGTCGCTACCCCGGCGAGGAGGACGCCGCCGCGATCGTGCAGGCGCTGCAGGACCGTCCGGTCGAAGGGGAAGCGTGGACGCTGCCGCTGCTGCAGGCGAAGGTGAGCCGCCCCAAGACCAAGCTGCAGGTGGCGCTGGGCTTGCTGCGCAAGGACAAGATCGTGGCGATGGCGCGCGACGGGACGCTGCGGCTGCTGGCCCGCGTGGCGTCCGGCGAACGCCTGCGCGCCCTGACGGCAGGCTACGGCCGCAAGCGGGACCTCGATCGCGAGGCGCTGGAGCGCATGGTCTTCTACGCGCAGACCGGGCAATGCCGCTGGCGCGTTCTGCTGGACCACCTGGAAGGCGGCGCGCCGTTCGAGCGCTGCGAACACTGCGACAACTGCCGCCGCATCGCCGCGCACGAGGCCGTGGTGGAAGACCTGCTGCAGCGCGAGACCGCGACGCAGGAGACGCAGGAGACGCAGGATCAGGACGAGGATGCCGCCGCGCCGGTGTTCGCGCGCGGCGACGTGGTGGAAGTGCGGCGCTACGGCCGCGGCGTGGTGGAGGAAGCCAGCGCCACGCAGGTGACGGTCGCCTTCGCCGACCGCAGCCGGCGCAGCTTCCTGCCGGAGTTCGTGCGGCGGGCCAAGGCGCAGCGCGCAACCGGCAAGGCCGGCGCCGCTAGCGCAGGCTGACCGACAGGCGCTTCCACCCCGGGTCGGTCCAGCGCTGGAACGGCCCCAGGGCCGACGGGTCGCCGGCCTGCCTCTGGGTCGCCAGCGAGTCCAGGCCCACGACGTCGTAGCTGCGCCGATAGCGTCCCTCGCCGCGCGCTTCCCGCGCCAGCAGCACCTGCTGTCCACCGGGCACCCATCCGGCGAATTCCACGTAGCCCAGCTCCGGCTGCAGGGGCGCGGGCGGGAGTACCTCGATCGTCCATTGCTTTCCGCGCAGCCGGAACAGCCACAGTTCGCGCCAGGCCTCCAGCGGCTGCACCGCAAGCGCCAGCGCATTGCCTTCGCGATTGAGGCTGGCCGACTGCGGCCAGACCAGGGCATAGGTGCAGCGACGCGCGAGCGGCTGGCTGGCGCCGTGTTTCGCGTCCACCAGCAGCACGCAGGTTTCACCCGGCTGCCCCGGCTCGACGAGGATGGCTGGACGACGCGGATCGGGCGCCGCTTCCGCGCGCGGCACGGCGGCCCAGCGCGATGCGTTGACGCGCATGGCGGCATCGTTGTACGCGGCCTGGTCGTCCTCCGACAGTTCGGCCTTGCCGACCGATGCGAGTTCCGCCAGCGCGCGCTCGGCCGCCGCCTGGGCCGGCTCGCCCAGGCGCGTGCGCTCGTAGGCCAGCGTGCTCCACACGGCCGCGCGCCGCAGGGCGACGCGGTTGCGCACGTGCGTCGGCAGGGCAGCCGTGTCCACGCGCTCCAGCACGCCGGCGCGCCAGACGTTCAGCTGGTGCCGCTGCAAGGGCAGCAGGGCCGGGTCGATGCACTCCGGTTGCGTCAGGGCCAGCGCCGCGCGCGCCTGCTGCACGGGCTGCGCCGGCAGTCCCAGCACGCGGCGGAACGCTTCGCCGTCGTAGCAGATGCGCATGCGGCCCGCGCGTTCGTAGCTGGCGAACCGCACGCCGTAGCGGGACGCCACCTCCAGGTGGGCCGACAGCGCGGCCTGTCCCGCCTTGCCGGCAGGCGGCGCGCTGGAGGCGCGCTGCGCCAGCCGCTCGGCCAGGGTGCCCAGTGCGTCCAGCGCATCGGCGCCGGCCGGGCCGCGCAGGGCTTCCGGCGGCGCGGCCAGCAGATACGCCGCTGCGATCCCGATGCCCAGCGACTCGGCGCCTGGCGCTTCGCGCACGAATCGCAGCACCGCCAGCAGCTCCGGCGCATCCGCCGGCGCGAGCATGCTGCGCCGCACCTGGTTCGCCTTCACGTAGCCGCCGCGCTCGCGCGCGGGATCCCACACCTGCAGGTAATCCAGCCGCTCTCCGCGCACCTCCAGCAGTTCGCCCTGCCACAGCTGCGCCTGCGCCGGCGCCGACTCGCGCGGCGACGCCCGCAGGACCGCCTGGTCGGTGGCCACGATCGCGCTGCCGAAGGTCGCCGCGGCAGCGGCAGTCACGAGGGCACTCGCCAGCATGGCGTCAGTCCTCCGCGCCGGGCCGCGCCACCACCTGCTGCGCCGCGGCCGGCCGCGCGTCCTGGCCGCCGCCGAGCAGGTTGGCCGCCAGGAAGCCGCCGCCGGAACCCGGCGGCGCGATGATCACCTGAACCTTGTCAGACAGCTTGTCGGCCAGGGTCTTCTGGATCAGCAGCGGATGCCGCGACAGCAGCGTGCCTTCGCGCGCCATCTGTTCCGCGCCCGCCTGGCCGACCTTCTCCATGCGGAAGGCCTCGGCCTCCGCCAGCTTGCGGCGCGCATCGGCCTCGCCGCTGGCCTCGATGCGACGGGCCTGCGCATTGCCTTCGGCGATCTTCATGCGCGATTCCTTTTCCGCTTCCGCCTCCAGCCGGCGCTGTTCGATCTGGCGCTGCTTGAAGGGCAGCACGTGCTTCATCGCCTCTTCCTGCGCGCGCGCGGCGATCACCTGTTCGCGCGCCGCCGCTTCGGCCCGCACCTCGCGCCGCACCTTCTCCGCGTTGGCTTCCAGTTCGGTCTCCTTCACCCGCTTGTCCTTCAGCTCCAGCGTGTAGCGCATCTTCTGGGTCTCCAGCTCCTCGGCCAGCAAGCCTTCCATGCCGCGCTTGTAGTCGGCCGGCAGGTCCACCTTGCCGACCAGCACGCCCTTGAGCAGCACGCCGTCGGCGGCCAGGCGCGGGCGCAGCTCGGCCTCCAGCGCCTGCTGGATTTCCGCGCGCTTGGTGGAGAAGATCTCGCGCACCGTGTAGCGCGCGAACACCTTGTAGACCACGTTCTGCACCGCCGGCTCCACGATCTCCGCGTCCAGGCTGTCCGGCAGCGTGCGCGCGGTGGCGGCGATGCGCGCCGGATCGAGCGAATAGCGCACGGTGAGGTCGATGCCGACGGAGAGTCCTTCGACCGACTGCACCGGCGCCGCCCCGGCCGCGTTCGCCATCTGCGCCGGCCGGTACACGCGATCGCGCACCGACACCAGGTGCACCCGGTGCACGCCCGGCACCACCAGCACGCTGCCGTCCTTCCAGGTCAGCACGCTGCCGGTGAACAGATTGGTGCGCACGCCCAGCTCGCCGGGGCCGGCCGACTGCAGCGGCGGGTGCGCCAGCAGCACCCAGCCCGCGGCGCCGACCAGTGCGGCAATGCCGATCGCGCGCCGTGCATGCAGCACGCGGCCGAGCGCGCCTTCGGCGAACAACAGGTCTCCCTGCGCGGGGCGCCGCAGCTTGCGGGCAAGGCCCAGGCGGATGGCGCGGACGATGGAATTCAGGCGGGCGAGCATGGGGTTCTCCTCGGTGGCGGGACTTCAGCAGCCGTGCGCCGGCAGTTCCGCGGTGGGCAGGTTGGGACCGGGCTGGGCACGGGTGGACAGCAGCAGGAAGGTGGCCTGCTCTTCCACCTCCACCAGGAAATCCGGTCGGCGGTCACCGTCCAGGTCGGCCACCGCCCGCACGCTGGTGCGCGCGCCCTGCGGGCCCAGCAGGTAGGTGTAGGTCTGTCCTTCGTAGCCCACGGCGTACTGCACGCCGGCGGCCACTTCCTCCACCCGCAGGCTGAAGCGCATGCCGCCCATGGCCAGTTCGTGGTGGCGGCCCAGGCGCGGCGTCTCCAGCACTTCCAGGTGGCGGTAGCTGGGGCGCAGGCCGGTCTTCAGCTCGGTCTCCTTCATCCGGAAGAACAGGGCGTCGGCGGGCTGCATGCCGCGCTCGCCGGGCTTCACGGCGCGCACGTCCACGCCCTGGTCCTGCACCACCAGGCGGTACCAGCCGTTCTCCGGCCAGGGGCCGGTGCTGGCGGTCACCACTTCGTCCTGCCAGGTCTGCGCGTCCAGCAGCAGGCCCTGTTCGGGGCGGTTGCCCGCCCACAGCGCGGCGGCGGCGGCACAGGCGCCGGAGGCCAGCGCAAAGCGGGCCAGGGCGCGGAAGGGGGTGGGGCGGCGGGTCATCGTGCTTCTCCTTGGGTTGGCGATGCAGGCCATTCTTCGGAGCAGGCCGGGAAGGAACAACGCAGCGGCGGGGCGGCTTCGTTCACGCCCAGGAAGAAACCTTCCGGGCTCGCTTGCGGGCCGCATTCCATAATCCGGCGCATGACCCGCGTCGCCGTGATCGAGGACGACCTGCCAACCAGCAACCAGCTCGCCGGCTGGATCCGCGCCGCGCGGCCGCAGGTGCAGGTGGACCAGTGGTTCGACCGGGACAGCGCCGAGGCGGCACTCGCGCGCGAGAGCTACGACGTGGTGCTGCTGGACATCGAGC
This sequence comes from Ramlibacter sp. P4_H7, assembly GCF_056400765.1. NCBI lineage: Bacteria > Pseudomonadati > Pseudomonadota > Betaproteobacteria > Burkholderiales > Comamonadaceae > Ramlibacter > Ramlibacter sp. P4_H7. Next base: position 88,807 of record NZ_JBFUKP010000010.1, on the reverse strand, counting down.
TGGGCCGCGAACGCCATGCCGGCGTCGCGCTGATCAACGCGATCAACAAGCGCCGCTCCGGCGTTCCGGTGCTGGTCGTGTCGGCCATGCCGGCGGCGATCTACCGCAGCATCATGAAGGCGCTCGACGCCTGGGACTACCTGCAGAAGACGACCTTCGAGGAGGCCGATTTCGTCGAGACCTTCCTGGAGATCCTGCGCGTCGCTCGCGAGCGCCGCGCGAGCGACGATGCCCCGAAGGCCGAGGCCGATGCGCTGTCGCTGGATCCGCTGTGGCAGCGCACGCCGACCTGGCGCGGCCAGCGCATCAACCTGCCGCTGACGGCGCAGCGCATCCTGGCCACGCTGTACCAGCGGCGCGGCGAAGTGGTGTCCTACGAGGACCTGTTCGACGTGGTCAAGAGCGGCCGCAACCGCGACAACGTGCGCAAGCACGTGGGCACCATCCGCGAGGCCCTGCGCGAAGTCGACCCGGGTTTCGAGGGCATCGAGAACGTGCCGATGCGCGGCTTCCGCTGGGCCGACGCCAGGCCCGCGCGCGGATGAAGCTGCCCGAACTCGGGCTGCCCGGCCTGGAAGCGCCGCGGCTGGGCCTCGCGTCCTTCCGCCGGCGCATCCTCTTTCGCGCCGTGTTCCTGCTGCTCGCGCTCGCGACCCTGGCGCTCGCCGTCGTGCTGCTGCAGGACGAGAAGCAGCGCAGCTATGCGAACTACCAGCAGGCCTTTCGCCGCACGCAGGCCGAACTGCTGGCGCGCCTGCGCGATCCGGCGGGCCAGCTCGCCCTGATGAATCCGGAGGCCGACCAGCGCGAGCCGACGCCATTGCGGCCACTGGTGCTGCCCTACCCCGCCTTGGACATCGACGACCCGAACCGGGCACGGCAGGCGGTCGAGGCGGCTGGTTGCGCGCTGCGCTACCCGGATGGCAGCGACCTGTGCGTGGGGGTCGGCCACAACGCGTTCGCCGGCGGCTACCTGTACCTGGTGGGCAGCTTCCGCACCGGGGACCTGGTCGCGCGCGAACCCGACATGCCCGACATCGACGCCGTGCACCGCGCGCGCATCCGGGTGGAGATGCGCGGCGAGGTGAAGGCCTGGATCGCGCCGTTCGAGCGGCTGTCACTGCGCGGCGAGCCTTTGGTGCGGGGACGCCTCGCCGGCTTCGCGCTCGGCGCCGATCCCGCGCAGCCGGGCGAGGCGCGGCCGGTGCGCGACTTCCGCGGCTGGTTGTGGCAAAGCGCCACCTGCGCCGAAGGCGGGGAGCTGCCCGACTGCCCGAGGCGCGTGGTCTATGCGATCCGGCTGCCGGTGGAAGCATTCCGGACCGCCGCGTTCGAGCGTCCCCGCGCGGAATGGCCGCCCGCGGACCTGGACCGCATCCGCGTCCACGTGCAGATGCTGGCGCCGGGGGACGCGCCGCCGGTGTTCGACAGCAATGCGCCCGGGGCCGTGGCGCCCGGGGCCGTGGCGCCCGCCTCGCTGGCCGCCATCGCCAAGGTGCTTCAGCCCGGCGAAGTACTGGCGATCCAGCGGCAGGACGCGCCGCGCGCCGCACCGCTGGTGATCGAAGGCCGCGACGACAGCGCGGGCCGCAGCTCGCCGCTGATCCTGCGGCTGATCGATCGCCTGCCCGTGGCGACGCGGCCCGGCCCGGTGCAGGCGCGCGAGACCATCGCCACGCCGACCGGCAGCTTCGACGTGCGTCTGAGCGGCGACGCCCGCGGCATCGACCAGGGGCTGGGCGTGATCGCCACGCGCATGGCCTGGTACGTCGCGGCCATGTTGGGTGCGATCGTGCTCGCGTGGCTGGTGATCGAAGTCGGCCTGATCCGCCGCATCGGGGTGCTGACGCGGCGCGCCGCCGCGGTGTCGCACAACGTGCAGCGTGATGCTCAGGGCGATGCGCGGATCGGCCAGCTCGACGTGTCCGACCTGCGCGGCAAGGACGAACTGGGCATCCTCGCCGGCGGCCTGGCGGACCTGCTGGAGCGCGTCAAGAGCGATGTGCAGCGCGAGCAGCTGCGCGCCCAGCGCGAGCGGGACATGCTGCAGGCGGTCGGCCACGAGATCCTGTCGCCCCTGCAGTCCCTGATGGTGCTGCATCCCGATCCCGACGACCCCGACCATCGCTACGTGCAGCGCATGCAGCAGGCCGTGCGCGTGCTGTACGGCCAGACTTCGCCCAGCGAGGCGCTGGCCGCGGCGCAACTGGAACTGGCGCCGCTCGACCTGGATGCCTTCCTGCAGCAGGTGGCCGCCAATGCGGGCTTCGCCGGCATCGAGGACGTGCGCTACGCGTCGCCCGGCCATCCCGTGCGCGTGCGCGCCGACCCGTTCTCGCTGGAGGACGTGGTCACGCACATCCTGCGCAACGCGCAGCGGCATCGCAGCCCGGGCACGCCGGTCACCCTGTCGCTGCACGAGGCCGACGGCCAGGCGCGAATCGGCATCCACAACGTGGGGCCGGCGATCGACGATGCGCTGCTGGAGCGGATCTTCGATTACGGCGTGAGCGATGCCGACGCCGATGAACGCACGGGCCGGCGCGGGCAGGGCCTGTTCGTGGCCCGCACCTACCTGGCCAAGATGGGTGGCAGCGTACGCGCGCTCAACTGCGAGCAAGGCGTGCGCTTCGAGCTCGGCCTGCCGATCGAGCGCTGATCTGTCCCACACCCCGGCGCGCTGGCGCTGCGCTAGGCTGGAAGCATGCGAATGCCCGGTCCGCCGCGCTGCCTGCTCGTCGCCTGCGCCCTTGCCATCGCCGCCTGCACGCCGCGGCAGGAGCCTCCTCGTCCTCCCTCGCCGCGGGGTCCGTCTGCGCTGCCGGCGCCGGCCAGCCCGGCAGCACCCCCGAGGCCTCCGGCTGCGGCTCCGGAGACGCAACCTGCGCCCGTCCCCACCCCGCCGCCCGCACAAGAACCGGCCGATCCCGAGCGCAGCGCGGTGCTCTTCAAGATCTGGCGAGACAAGCATGCCGCCGAGGTCGAGGCGTTCGAGGAGTTCCTCGTCCACGAACAGGTGGCGCAGGTGGTGCCCACCTACCAGCTGCTGCGCAGCGCTTCGATGTGGAAGGAGTGCCATGCCGAACCGTTCCAGCTGCCGCCGGAGCAGGAATGGCCCAAGGTGCGCGACCTGCTGGTGCTGCTGCACGAATTGCGCGAGCGCCAGGTGCTGCCGGGCTTCGAGGTGGTCTCGGCCTACCGCGACCCCCGGCTGAACCGTTGCGCCGGCGGCGCGCCCGGCAGCGCCCACGTGCACTTCGCGGTCGACATCGCGCCGCTGCAACCGGAAGTCGGCGCGCGCCTGTGCCAGTTCTGGCGGGAGCGCGGACAGGGCTGGCAGATGGGCGTCAGCCGTTATCCGACCGGACGCATCCACATCGACCGCCACGGCTATCGCACGTGGGGTGCCAGCCACCGCCGGGAGAGCAGCTACTGCCTTCGCTGAAGACAGGGCGGCCCGTTCTTAGGGCTGTTGCTTACGTTGTCACACCTAACGATCTCCCGCTTCCTCAGACAAAAGGAGGGGTCCGCTGCCCCAGCGGTAGGTGAAACCCGCACAGTTTGGTTGCAATTTGTAGCATCTCGCCCCTACAGTGACAGCACGCGTCGCGCCCTCCGCGACCACTCCATCAGGAGATCCGCATGTCTTCGATTGCCCGCATCCTGTCCTGCTCCGCGGTCGCACTGCTCGCGGCGGCCGCTGCCGTAGCCGCCGCCGACAAGGTCCCGCCGCCGACGGCCGCCGACCACGCGTGGCGCCTGCCTGCCGTGCCCATGCCCAAGGACAACATCAGCACGCCGGCGCGTGTGGAACTGGGCAAGGCCTTGTTCTTCGATCCGCGCCTGTCCGGCAATGGGGCGAGCTCCTGCGCCAGCTGCCACAACCCCTCCCTGGGCTGGTCGGATGGCCAGAAGACGGCGGTCGGCTTCGGCGGCGTCGTGCTGGGGCGCGCCACTCCGACGATCGTCAACACGGCCTACAACACGCAATTCATGTGGGACGGCCGCAAGAAGTCCCTGGAAGACCAGGCGCTCGGCCCGATGAAGGCCGCCGACGAGATGAACACCGACTTCCCGGCCGTCATCGCCCGCCTGGGCGCCATGCCGGCGTACCAGTCGCTGTTCGAGAAGGCCTATCCCGGCGAGGCGATCGGCGAGGAGACCATCGCCCGGGCGCTCGCCGCCTTCGAGCGCAGCATCGTGTCCCGGGACGCGCCCTTCGACCGCTGGCTCAACGGCGACACGCGTGCCCTGACCCCCGAGCAGTACCGCGGCTACAAGGTGTTCAGCGCCGCCGACAAGGGCAACTGCGCGGCCTGCCACAGCGGCCCCAATTTCACCGACAACGGCTTCCACAACATCGGCATCAAGACCGTGGGCGCCAATCCCGACCCGGGCCGCTACGCCATTCGCAAGGTCGCTTCGATGAAGGGTGCCTTCAAGACGCCGACGCTGCGCGACGTGGAGCTCACCGCGCCCTATTTCCGGGACGGATCCGCTGCCACCCTGCGCGACGTGGTGGAGCATTACGCCCGCGGCGGCGACGACCGCTCCAACCTGTCGCCGGACATGAAGCAGTTGAACCTGAGCGAGCAGGACAAGAGCGACCTGGTTGCCTTCCTGCGCGCCCTGACCGGCAAGCGCGTGGCCGTGACCACGCCGCAACTGCCGCAGTAAAGGCAGCCCTTTCCACCAGCCGGGCTGCAGCAGTCATGGACACCTCGTTGCCATCGTCCCTGATGTCGTACGACAGCATTGCGGCTGCGTCGGCGGGCGCACCCCCGGCGCCGCGGCGCTCGCGCAGCATGGTCGCGCGCTGGAAACGCGAGCTGCGCTGGTTCGCCGGCGGCGTCACGCTCCTGGTGGTGCTGGTGGCCGGCATCTCCCTGCTGGCGATGTGGCACGTGATCAACGAGGTGGCCCGCGCCGAAGCCGTGAACGAGGCGCGCTCGCGCGCCGCCGTCGATGCCCGCCTCGCGGTGCTGGAAGTGGACCGGCTGCTGTCGCAGACCATGGCGGAAGACGATCCCGCGAAGGTGCGCACCGCCGCCGTCGCCTCGATCGCGGCGGCCTCCCGGCTGGAAGACGCGGTGACGGCCCTGCTGGTCGCCCTGCCCCAGAGCACCGACGTCGCCGAGATGAGCCGCCTGGTCGACGGCGTGAAGGCCCCGCGGATCCAGGTGATCACGCTGGCGCGCAAGGGCGAGCGTGCGCAGGCTTCCGCCACGCGCCAGTCCATCGTCGAGCCGCTGCAGCAGATCAACCGGCTGTCCACGACGATCCTGGAAAACCAGGCGGCCACCCGCCAGCAGGCCAGCGACGAGCGCTCCCAACTGTTCGAACGCATGCTGTACGCGCTGCTGCTGGCGGCCGGCGTCGGCACGTTCGGCGGCGTGCTGTTCTACCGGCGCCTGATGCGCCGCTTCGCGCCGGTGGAGCAGCTGCTGGAGGAAGTCGCGCACAGCGCGCACGAACTCCAGGCGGGCGGCCAGCAGCTCGACAACGTGAACGGCGACGTGCAGCGGGGCACCCAGCAGCTGCGGGTGCTGCTGGAGCGCTGCCAGGGCGCCATGGAATCCATGCTGCAGGAAGCCCAGGGCTGCCTGAAGGACGTGGACCAGCTGGGCGGGACCTGCGATGCCTCCGCCGAGATGTCGCGGCTGCACGCCGAGGAGGCCGCCGTGGTGGCCGAGCAGATCCAGACCACGACCGCGCGGCTGCACAAGCTGCTGGAAGGCACGCAGGCCCTGAGCCGCAGCCGCAGCGAGATCGCCCGGTTCGCCGACCAGATCGAGGGCATCTCCGCCACCACCCGGCTGCTGTCGCTCAACGCCGCCGTCGAGGCGGCGCGCGCCGGCGCCGCCGGCCGCGGCTTCTCGGTGATCGCGAATTCGGTGCGCAAGCTGTCCGAGGACACCCAGCAGGCCGCGATGCAGATCCGCCGCGCGAGCGAGGACATCACCCGCCAGCTCGGCGCCACCACCACCGCGCTGGAAGAAACCAGCGTGCTGATGGACCAGGGCGCCGGCCGCATCGCCGCCCTGGACAGCTCGGCGCGCTCCAACCGCGCACTGGTCGACGGCATGCACAGGGAAGTGCAGGGCTTCCGCGGCTCCTTCCAGCGCCAGGTGGAGCGCGTGCAGTTCATGGACCGCGAATCGCAGGAACTGGCCGCCGCGCTCGCCGATGGCGACCGGCAGGCGCGCCTGCTGGACGAAACTTCCGCCTCGCTGGCGCACACCTCCAGCGCGCTGACGCAACGATTGACCAACCTCCAGGCCTGACCTGACCACTCTTGGGAGCCCACCGCACCATGCGCACGATCCTTTCCACCGCGGCCCTGCTCGCGCTCGCCCTCGCGCTGCCCGCCCAGGCGGCCGAACACGTCGTCAGCCAGAAGGCCAAGAATTTTTCGATCAAGCGGCTGGCCGTGCAGCAGGGCGACAGCGTCAAGTTCGTCAACGATGACCCGTTCGCCCACAACGTGTTCTCGCTGTCCGACGTGAAGAGCTTCGACCTGGGCTCCTACGGCCAGGGCCTGTTCAAGTCGGTGCTGATGGACAAACCGGGCACGGTCGAAGTCGAGTGCGCCGTGCACCCCGACATGAAGCTGGTGATCGAGGTGAAAAAATGAGACGGCTGGCCCTCGCGGCCATGGGCATGGTGCTGGCCTGGCAGGCCCCTGCGCAGATCGCCCCGGCGGTCGCGCCGGTGCTGGTCAGCACCGCGAAGCCGCTGCTGGCGCGCGACGGTCCCGACGCCTCCCACTTCCGGGGCAGCCTGGTGTTCTTCAATTACTGCGTGACCTGCCACGGCCCCAACGCCGACGGCAACGGACGCGCCGCCAAGCTGTACGACCCGCGTCCGGCCAACCTGCGCGAGAGCGACAAGAACGACGCGTACATGCGGTTGATCGTGGCGAAGGGCGGCAAGGCCCTGGCCCGCTCGGAGTTCATGCCGCCCTGGGGCGAGGAACTGACCGAGGAACAGATCGGCGACGTGGTCAGCTACCTGCAGTCCATCAACGCCCGTAAGCGGTGAAGGCCGCCGGTGCGCTGCGGCGCACCAGCAGCTGCTCCATCCCTTCGAACGCATCGCGCACCGCCGCCACCAGGTCGACGCCGTGCGCGCGCGTGGCCACCAAGGCGCCCTCCTGCAGTTCCGCCTGCACCTGCACCGCGTAGGCCGGATAGCCGACGGTGAACTGCGGCGGCTCCATGCTCACCTTCCAGCCTCGCACCTCGCCGTGCACGGCGTCCAGCGTGCTGATGCCGTGCAGGGCGGCGGCTTCCGCGCTCTCCGAGGAGAGCATGCCGATGAAGCGGAGGTCGACGGGAAGGTTCATGGTCAGGTCCCTGCGTGCGGTTCGGCAACGATCGTTCACGCGGGGCACTGCGCACTTGAGAAATCTCAAGTGCGGCCAAGAGCACGGGTTTCCCCCAACCCGGCGCGGATGCGGGGCCGGCGTCAGTTGAACTGCACCTCGCCGTGCTCACCGAGCTTGTCCGGGCGCGTGCCGGTGGCCGCCGCCTTGCCCATCTTGAGCAGCTGCAGCAGCTTATTTTCCTTGACGTTCCAGTACTCGGCCTCTTCGATGCGGACCTCCAGCAGCTCCATGGAGGGATCCTCGGGCCCGCCCGGGAACCAGGCCTTGGCGATCGGGTTGAACAGCTCGCGCTTCTTTGCCAGGTCGTCCAGCACGCGAGCGGTGCCCGTGACCGAAACCCACGTGTCCTTGCCCGGGTTGGCGTAGGCCAGGTTCACGTTGCCGTCGGCCTGCAGGCGCTGGCCCACCTCGGAGGAGCGCGAGACGAAGAAATACAGGCAGCCGTCCTCCGCCAGTTCCTTGTTCTGCGTGGTCAGCGGGTGGGAGTGCAGCGTGCCGTCGGCGTGACGGTGCGACAGCATGCAGAAGCGCGTTGCCTTGATCAGGTCCCAGAGGACCTCGTGCTGTTTCGTGTCGTTCATGTGGGCTCCAGTTCGTACGGCCCCCATGGTCGGGCCCGTGGCGCGGCGGGCCCGTCGGGGGGACCTGCGTCCCCCTGTGCGCCATGGCCGACAGCGCTTGTCCTAGGACAAACATGGCTCAGCAGCCCACCGAGGGAGGACGCGGCATTTCGCGCGCCGCGCGCCTCGCGCATGGATGAGGAGGCGGCACGCGTGAGCCAGCCGGAAGTCGGGCATGCGCCAAGCGCTGTCGCGGCATAGGACTCGTCCTATGCGGGCTCAGCCAGCGGCGCGTCCCTGAATCGGAACCCGCCGAGCCTGGGATTCAGCTTGCGCTGATCGCGGGAACCCGTGCGGTCGCCGATCATGAATGCAACAAAGGGCCAAGCCCTTCATCCGACAGGAGAGCCGCCATGAACGAGTCCAGCACCAATGCCTACCAACTGTGCTTCCGTTCCCTGTTCCACAGCGGACGCGGCTACGCGTTCCCGTGCGACCCCGCGGGCCAGGTGGACCTGGACCGCATGAGCGAGCGGGCCCGCAACAACTACTTCTACGCCCGCGCCATGGTCGGCCGCGAACTGTCGGCGCCCGCGGTCGAGAACTCCATCTTCCATTGACCCCGCCCGCCCCGAACGGGGCGGCGGCCGGGCTCCTAGATGTAGGAGCTGCGCGGCGGCGGCGCATGCCGCAGGTGCAGCGAGATGTCCAGCGCCGCCATGTGGTTGGCGTTGCGCGACAGGATGGTGTCGGCCAGGGGCAGGAACACTTCCTCCTCGAAGTGGGCGTGCTGCCCATACAGGCGCACCAGCCGGTCCACGTCCCCGGTGAACGCGGGACCATGGATCTTCCCCGCCGCCGCGAACACCACCGCCGGCCGGACCTGTTTCCACAAGCCTTCGATCGCGCGGTGTTCCGCCTTCAGCCGGTCGACCATCGTCTGCACCTGGGCGGCCTCGCGCGCGTCGCTGCAACTGCGCTGCACCGAGACGAACAGTTCCTGCTCCTCGTCCAAGTGGTGCGCGTGCACCACCCTGTCGAACAGGTCGAGCAGCGCCGTCGCCTTGGTGCGTGCCTGCTCCATCGCCGCCGCCAGCTCCGGCAATGCAGCGAGGTCGCGCAGCCCGGTCAGGATGCCGTCGTGGCATCCGCTGAACTGGCGGATCGGTGCGTGCAGGTCGGAGGTCGATGCCTCGTTCGCTGCTTGCTGCTTGTCCATGGTGTCTCCTTTGCTGCTGCCAGCCGTCGATGCAGTCTCGGCCAGCGGCGCCGCGACGTCTTGACGTGCGTCAAGGGCACCCCGGGACGCGCGCCCCCACCGCCCGGTCCTTGCACTCTGGTTGCTGCAACGCAGGGGCGGGGGAACGCGGCGTGCGGGTCGCCGCGCTGCTGGGCCACCCCGCGCTTTTGCGCCATGATGGCGCGGTGAAACTGGCCCTGCTGTCGGATCTGCATGCCAACCTCCGCGCGTTCGACGCATGCCTGGCCCATGCCCGCGCCGCCGGGGCGACCCGGTTCGCGCTGCTGGGCGACCTGGTCGGCTATGGGCCGGAACCGGTGCAGCTGCTGGAACGCGTGATGGCGCTGGCGCAGGACGGAGCCATCGTGCTGCGCGGCAACCACGACGACGCGGCGCGGCAGCCGCCGGCCGCTCGCGACACCGCCGAAGCCGTCTCGTCCGCCTGGACCCATGCGCAGCTGGGCCCCGCGCACCTGGCCTTCCTGGCCTCGCTGCCGCTGACGGCGACCGCGGCCGATGCGCTGCTGGTGCATGCCAGCGCGCACGATCCCCAGCATTGGGAGTACGTGGACCGGCCGGCGCTGGCGCGTCGCTGCCTGGAGGCGGCGGAGGAACAGTGGGGGCTGCACCGCGTGTTTTGCGGCCACGTGCACGAGCAGCTGCTCTATTACCGGGGCGCGGACGGCAAGCCGATGGCGTTCAGCCCCGTTCCCGGCGTGCCGGTGCCGCTGGCTGCGCACCGCAGTTGGCTGGCGCTGGTCGGTTCCGTGGGCCAGCCGCGCGACGGCGACCCGCGCGCCATGTATGCCCTGCTTGACGCAGCGCAGGCGCGGCTGAGCTTCCACCGCATAGCCTACGACCATGTCGGCGTCGCCGCCGCGGTGCGCGCCGCCGGCTTGCCCGAAGGGTTCGCACAACGACTGGAGCGGGGACGATGACGCGGCTGCAGGAAGGATCGGTGATCGACGGCTTCGTGATCGGCCCGCGCGTGCACGCGGGCGCGATGGCGGAGCTGTACCGCGTCCGCTACGACGGCGAACGGCCCGACCCCGGCTTTCCCATGGTGATGAAGGTGCCGCGCATGGGCGGCGGCGAGGGCGCGGAGAACCTGGTCGGCTTCGAGGTGGAGCACCAGATGCTGCAGGTGCTGCACGGCCCGCACGTTCCGCGCTTCGTCGCCGCCGGCGACATGGGGCGGCTGCCGTTCCTGGTGATGGAGTACGTGCAGGGGCGCACGCTGCAGGAGGTGCTGGACGAGGCCACGGCCGCGCGCCGGCGGCCGCCGCCGCAGGACATCGCGCACTGGGGCCGAGCCATCGCGCTGGCCGCGCACAGCCTGCACAAGCAGAACGCGGTGCACCTGGACCTGAAGCCCGCCAACGTGCTGCTCAAGCCCGACGGAAGCTGCGTGCTGATCGACTTCGGCCTGAGCTGGCACGCGCACTACCCCGACCTGCTCGCCGCCGAGATGCGGCCCGCGATCGGCTCGCCGGCGTGGATGGCGCCCGAGCAGGTGGTGGGCGTGCGCGGCGATCCGCGCAGCGACGTGTTCGCCATCGGCGTGATGCTGTACGAACTGGCCACCGGCGAACTTCCCTTCGGCGCGCCCGCCACCACCGGCGGCCTGCGCCAGCGCCTCTGGATGGACCCGGCGCCGCCCCGCGCGTTGCAGCCGGAGCTTCCACCCTGGCTGCAGGAGGTGATCCTCAATTGCCTGGAGCCGGAAGCCGCCCGGCGCCCGCCGTCGGCGGCGCACCTGGCCTTCGACCTGGGGCATCCCGACCAGGTGCAGGTCGGCCCGCGCGGACAGCGCACCGAGCGCACGGCGCTGTCGCAGCAACTGCGCCGCTGGCTGCGGGCGGCCGGCATGCACTACGAGCCGAGCCCGCTGCCCAGCGAACGTGTCGGCGAGGTGCCGATCGTGATGGTGGCGGTGCCGCACCACGACACCACCGATGCCGCGCTCTATGCGCTGCGGCAGGCGACCCAGCGCTCGCTGGGCATCCGGCCCGGCGCGCGCCTGGCCTGCGTCACCGTCGTCGGCAGCGGCGCCGCCCAGGACGACGAGGCCGCCCGGCACCGGTACCACGCCGAGCAGCTGCGGCTGTGGTCCCGCGGCCTGGACGTCACCGACCGCCAGCTGTCCTTCCACGTGCTGCAGGCGGACGACGTGGCCGGCGCCCTGCTGGCCTATGCGCAATCCAACCATGTCAGCCTGATCGTGATGGGCGCGGCCACGCATGGCCTGGCCCTGAAGCGCTGGATCCCGACGGTGCCGGCGCGCGTGGCGGCGGAAGCGCCGTGCAGCGTCCTGCTGGTCAAGGACGCGCCGCCCTTCGCGCTGCTCAGCCAGGCGGCCTGAGCGAATCGACCGGCCTCCTTGGCACTTTCGATTGCCGCTGCGGCGCGGACACGCGGGCGGAAGCGGGAAACCCCGTACCCGGCGAGCTCTCCGGCGCCGACATACTGCCTCGCATGAACGAGGCCACCGCCGGGACGTACACGTCCCCCACCGAACGCGTGCAGGCCTGGACCGAAGGGTCCACGCTGCACATCCGGTTCAACAATCCCGCCAAGCACAACGCGCTGTCCGTCGACATGTGGCAGGCGGTGCCGCCGCTGCTGGCGCAGGGGGAACGGGACGATGCCATCCGGCTCGTCGTGTTCTCCGGCGCCGGCGAGAAGGCTTTCGTGTCCGGCGCCGACATCTCGCAGTTCGAGGACATGCGCGCCGCGCGCGAGGCCGTGAAGGTGTACGAGGCGATGGCGGAAGAGGCGCTGATGAGCATCTACCGCTGCGCCAAGCCGACCCTCGCGTGCATCCGCGGCTTCTGCATCGGCGGCGGCGTCAACGTCGCCATCAGCTGCGATTTCCGCATCGCCAGCGACGACGCGGTGTTCGCCATTCCCGCCGCGCGCCTGGGGCTGGGCTACCGTCTCTCGGCGCTGAAGAACCTGGTGAACCTGGTCGGCGTCGGCGTGGCCAAGGACCTGTTCTTCACCGCGCGCCGCATCGAAGCCGCCGAAGCGAAGACCGTCGGATTGATCACCCGGGTGGCAACCGGGGACCGTTTGCCCGAGCTGCTCGCCGAGTACACCTCCGCCATGGGGGCCAACGCGCCGCTGACCCTCCTGGCCGGCAAGAAGATCATCGAGGAAATGCTCAAGGACGACGCCGACCTGGACCGGGACCTGTGCAAGCGCCTGATCCTCGACTGTTTCGAGAGCGAGGACTACGCCGAAGGCCGGCGCGCCTTCATGGAAAAGCGCAAGCCCGTGTTCCGGGGCCGGTGAGATGCGCTCGTACTGGCTGGTCGCGAGCGAAACCGAGGCCCGCATCGAACCGCGGGAAACCGCCGTGCCCGAGCCCGGCCCCACGCAGATGCTGGTGCGGGTGCGCGCCGCGGGCCTGAACCGCGGCGAGTTCATCATCGGCGGGCTCACCAAGGCCGGCAGCGCCAAGGCCCTGGGCATCGAGGGTGCGGGCGAGGTGGTGAAGGTGGGCGCGCAGGTGACGCGGTTCGCGCCCGGCGCCCGCGTGATGGGCCGCTTCCCCGGCGCGATGGCGGAGTACGTGCTGGCCGAGGAGGCGCAGGCCATGGCCGTCCCGGAACCCCTTTCGTGGGAAGAAGCGGGCGCGCTGCCCACCACCTTCATGGTGGCGCACGACATGCTCGTGCTGCAGGGCGGCCTGCAGGCCGGCGGCTGGCTGCTGGTCACCGGCGTCACCTCCGGCGTGGGCGTCGCGTCGCTGCAGATCGCCAAGGCCCTGGGCGCGAAGGTGATCGGCACCTCGGGCTCGCAGGCGAAGCTGGACAAGCTCGTGCCGCTGGGCCTGGACGTCGCGATCTGCAGCCGCGCTGCGGACTTCCATGCGCGGGTGATGGACGCCACCGGCGGCGCCGGCGTCAACCTGGTGGTCAACAACGTGGGCGGCACCGTGTTCGCGGAGTGCGTTCGCTGCCTGGCGTTCGAAGGGCGGCTGGCCACGGTCGGCTACGTCGACCAGGTGCTGAAGGCCGAGATCGACCTGCAGGCGCTGCATGCGAAGCGCCTGGTGCTGTTCGGCGTGTCGCAGAAGATGACCAGCCCGGCGCAGAAGGCCGAAGGCACGCGGCTCTTTGCAGCGCAGGTCCTGCCGCTGGTGGCCGCGGGCCAGTTACGGCCGCTGATCGACCACGTGTTTCCCTTTGCCGAGGTGGCCGCCGCCCGCGCCCGCATGGAAGCCAACGCGCACGTCGGCAAGATCGTCATCGCGGCCTGACCGCATCCCAAGGAGTCTCCATGATCAAGACGTTGGTCGCCGGCGTGGCGCTGGCCATCGGACTGTGCAGCGGCGCGCAGGCGCAGGCGCAGACCTGGCCCGACCGCCCGGTGAAGCTGGTGGTGGGCTTCACGCCCGGCGGCGCGGCCGACTACGTGGGCCGCAGCGTGGGCGACGCGCTGGGCCGGGCCCTGGGCCAGCCGATCGTGATCGACAACAAGCCGGGTGCGGGCTCCAGCCTGGCCGCGGACTTCGTGTCCAAGGCAGCGCCGGACGGCTACACGATCCTGATCGCGAGCCCCAGCGCGATCTCGGTGAATCCGGCGATCGACCCCAAGCGCGCCCCGGCCGTCAACAGCCTGGTCCCGGTGGCCAAGCTGACCGCCTCGCCGCTGGTGGTCGCGGCCAATCCGCAGCTGGGCATCAAGACGATTCCGGAACTGGTCGAGTACGCGAAGAAGAATCCGGGCAAGGTGAACTTCGCGCATGCCGGCATGGGTTCGGCGCCGCACCTGGGCGGGGTGCTGTTCAACCAGCTCGCGGGCACGGACCTGGTGGGCATCCCGTTCAAGGGCGGCGCGCCCTCGGTGCAGTCGGTCATCGCCGGCGACACGCAGGTGACCTTCGCCACGCCGCCCTCGGTGCTGCCGCAGATCAAGGGCGGCCGCCTGGTCGGACTGGGCGTCACGACGACCGAGCGATTCCCGCTGGTGCCCGAGCTGCCCGGCATGAAGGAGGCCGGCCTGCCCGGCTACAAGATGGACTTCTGGTACGGCTTGTTCGTGCCCGCCGGGACGCCGCCGGAGATCGTCAAGAAGCTGTTCGACGCCACCAGCGTCGCGCTGCAGCGGCCCGAGGTGAAGGCCGCGCTGGCGCGCGAAGGCACCGATGTCTCGGCGTCCGCATCGCCGGCGGACTTCGCCGCCTTCGTGAAGGACGAGAACCGCTTCTGGGCCAAGCTGGCCAGGGACTCGGGCGCGAAGGCGGAGTAAGGGCGCGGCCGCGCAAGTCGTCCGCGCGCCGATGAAGTCCCGGCGCGGGGACAATCGGCACATGCCCACGAACGCACCCGTCACCCGCGCGCTCCTGTTCGACCTCGGGCGCGTGCTGCTCGACATCGACGTCGAGCGCGCCGTGCACGTGTGGGCGCCGCACTCGCGGATGCCGCGCGAGGCCTTGCGCGCCCGCTTCACTTCGGACGAACCTTTCCAGCGCCACGAAACGGGCCACCTGGACAACGACGGCTACTTCGCCCACCTGCGGCAGGCGCTCGCGCTCGACTGCGACCTTCCCGTGGTGCAGCAGGGATTCGACGCCCTCATCGTCGGGGAGATCCAGGAAACCGTCCGCCTGCTGGAGCAGGTCCGGACGCAGCTGCCCTGCTACGCGATCAGCAACACCAACCCGTCGCACCTGGCGGCGATCGAACGCGGCTTCCCCGGCTTCCTGCCTCGCTTCACGCGCGTGTTCGTGTCGCACCAGATCGGCCACCGCAAGCCGCAGCCCGCGGCGTTCGAGCACGTGCTGCGCGCGATCGGCGTGCCACCGCCCGAGGTGTTGCTGTTCGACGACCTGGCCGACAACGTGGCGGGGGCGCAGGCACTGGGACTGCAGGCGGTGCTGGTGACAGGCCCGGAGGACGTCCGCGCCGCGCTCGCCGCGCGCGGCCTGCTCAGCCGGGTGAGCCCGCCTGCAGGTCCGCCCACGAGGTGAGCTCACCGGCCAGCGCGCTGGCCATCACGGTGGCGGGACTGGCGAGCCAGACCTGGCCGGGACCGGAACGCCCGGGAAAGTTCCGGTTGATCGCGCTCACCGTCACCTGGCCGGCGTCCGTCGACGATCCCGGTCCGCAGTTGGCGCAGGCGCCGCAGGACGGCTGCAGGATGCGCGCGCCGGCCGCCGCGAAGGTGCGGTCGTAGCCGCGGGCCACGCAGTAGTCGCGCACCGCCGTCGTCCCGTACTGCAGGTAGAGCTGCACGTGCGGCGCCACCTTGCGACCGTGGGCCAGGCCCCAGGCGAGCACCGCGTGGTACTGGTCGAAGTCCTCGCGCTTGCCGGCGGTGCAGGAGCCGCCGTAGGCGATGTCCACGCGCACCCGCTCGCCCAGCTGCGCGAGCGGCACGCCACGGCCCGGGTCGCCCGGCCGCGCGACCATGGGCGAGAGCGCGCTGCAGTCCACCCGCAGCACCTCGCTGTAGCTCGCACCGGGATCGCTGCGCATCCAGTCGGCAAGCGCGAAGTCGACCCCGCGCCGCTCCTTCAGGAAGCGCACCGTTTCCGCATCCGGCTCGACGATGCCGGTCAGGCCGCCGAGTTCGGCCGTCATGTTGGTGAGCGTGGCGCGTTCGTCGGTGGACAGGGTGCGCGCCACCGGCCCGCCGAACTCGAACACCTGGCCGACGCCGCCGCCGGCCTTCAGCGCGGGGAGCTGCAGCAGGTGCAGCACGATGTCCTTGGCCGCGACGCCGGCGGGCAGCGCGCCTTGCAGTTCGATGCGCAGCACGCGCGGCACGGTCAGCCGCACGGCCCCGGTCACGAAGGCGTTGGCCATGTCGGTCGTGCCGACGCCGAAGGCCACGCAGCCCAGCGCACCGCTGTGCGGCGTGTGCGAATCGGTGCCCACCACCAGCTGGCCGGGCAGCGCGTAGTGCTCGGCCATCATCGCGTGCGAGATGCCGGCGACGTTGCCGCCGTGGTCCGCGCGCGCTTCGTCCTCGGTGAGCGTGCGGTGGTGGCGCAGCCCGTGTTCCGCGACGAAGCGCCGCTGCGCCTCGCACATCGCGCGCAGGTTGGGCAGCAGCGGCGAGCCGGCGTGCGCCGGGCTTTCGTCCATGTACGAGGTGTGGTCCTCGAACACCAGGATGGACGTCGGGTCGCGCAGCGCCAGCGGCGCGCCGAAGGTGGCGTGCAGCATGTGGGCGGCCATGCCGGTGTAGTACTCGTGGATGAAGCGCCAGTCCGCCCGCACGAAGCAGCCTTCCCCGGGCGCGGGCGCCTCGGAAGTGACCGGCGTGTGCAGCAGGTGGCGCTGCACGATCTTCTCGAACAGCGTCAGCGGACGCGTTGCCGTGGGCAGCGGCACCGGCCGGGCGTCGCGCAGGTGCTGCGCGCCGAAGCGCAGCAGCCCGCCGCTGCGCAGGATCGCGGCCGCCAGCGCGTCGCGCCCCGCGACCAGTTCTTCCAGGGGGATGACCTCGCCGCGCTGCAGCCGGTCCAACAGGCCGAAGTCGGTGGAGGTGAACAGGCCGATGTTGTCGGCGTTCTGGCGGTACAGCCGCTCGAAGCTCTGTGCGACGACCAGCCGGATGCCGGCGAGCTGCTCCGCCGCCGGGCTGTGCTCGCGCGAGGAGCCCTTGCCGTAGCGCTTGCCGCCCACCGTGACCTGGAAGCCCCCCGCGTGCACCGCCCCCACGGCGATGGGCCGCTCGCCTTCCACGGTGAAACCGGTGTACGGGAAGCGCGCCAGGCTGTCGTCGTAGTGGGACATGATGCGCACCGGCGTGATCTCGTCGGTGGAAATGTCATCGCGCAGCGGCCAGGCTTGGGCGGGCGTGAGCCGGCGGCCGGCGCATTGCGCACGCATGAGCGACGCGTCCTGCGCGAGGAAGAGGATGCGCGGTGCGCGGCCGAGGTCCAGGAAATCGTTCATGGCGATGCAAGTGTGGCCAGGTGCTCCACGAGCGCCTGCGCCGAAGGGGTGAGCGACGCGGCGTCGCGGTAGCAGACGATGAAGCGCCGCTCGGCCCAGGGCTCGGCCAAGGGGATCAGGCGCAATCCCGCATCCGCGTGGGGCTGCGCCACTTCGCGCGGCACCAGGCTGACCGCCAATCCCGCGCGCACCACGCGCAGCGCCGCTTCGAAGTTGGTGACGATCACGCGGTGCTGTACGGCGCGCCCGAGCTGCGCCGCGTTCCGCTGCAGCATGAGTTGCACCGCGCTGTTGACCGGCAGGCTGACGTGCTCGTAGTCCAGCGTGTGCTCGAAGCGCACGGTCTTGCGTTGCGCCAGCGGATGGCGCGCGGGCACGGCCACGCACAGGGTGTCGCGCCGGTAGGGCTGGCACTGCAGCCCCGTGTGATCCGTGGCGTTCCAGCACACGCCCATGGACGCAAGCCCCTCGCGCACGCCGCGCACGATCTCCGGGCTGACCCGCTCCTCCATGTCCACCTGAACGCTGCGATGCGCCGGCTTGCGCAGGAAGGCCGCCACGTCGTCGGCCAGCGATTCGGTCATCGCCGACACCGACGCGAGGATGCGCACCTGCCCGCGGCCACCGGTGGCGTAGGTCTCCATGTCGCGGGCGATGCGCGCCGCGCCATCCAGCATGCCGCGTGCGTGCTCCAGCAGGGTGTGGCCCGCCGCCGTCGGCACCACGCCGTGGCGCTTCCTCAGCAGGAGCGGCGTGCCGAGCTGGTCTTCCAGCTGCGCCAGCCGCTTGCTGATCGCCGAGCCGACGATGCTGGCCTTTTCGCCGGCGCGCGCGATGTTGCCCGTCTCGCAGACGGCGACGAACAGGCGCAGGGTGGTGAGGTCGAGGTCGCGCAAGGTGTTCCGATTCGGAATTTTAGCGTTCCAGAATTGCAGTGATAGCTCGTTCTGGAAATTCTAGACTCTCCCCATGAACCCCGCTTCCCTTTCTCCAGCCCTGCCGCCCCGCGTCGTCGTGCGCGAGATGGGCCTGCGCGACGGCCTGCAGAGCGTCGCCACCATCGTGCCCACGGCCGCCAAGATCGAGTGGCTGCGCGATGCCTATGCCGCCGGCCAGCGCGAGATCGAGGTCGGCTCCTTCGTGCCGCCCCGGTTGCTGCCGCAGCTGGCCGACACCGCCGAGGTCCTCGCCTTCGCGCAGACGCTGCCGGGACTGCGCGCGACGGTGCTGGTGCCCAACCTCAAAGGGGCGCAGCGCGCGCTGGAAGCCCGGGCCGAGATGATGCTGCTGCCGCTGTCGGCCAGCCACGCGCACAGCCTGGCCAACCTGCGCAAGACGCCGGACGAAGTGCTGGCCGAGATCGGCCGCATCCGCGCGGAGCGCGACGCCAGCGGCGCCCGCACGCAGATCGAAGTCGGCATCAGCACCGCGTTCGGCTGCACGATCCAGGGCGAAGTGGCGCCGCAGGAAGTGGTGCGCCTGGTGCAGGCCGCGCTCGATGCCGGCGTGCAGGCGGTGAGCCTGGCCGACACCGTGGGCTACGCAGATCCCGTCATGGTGTCGCGCCTGTTCGAGCGCGTGCTGCGCGTGGCCGGCGAGCGCCTCGTGTGCGGCCACTTCCACGACACGCGCGGGCTGGGCCTGGCCAACGTCTATGCGGCGCTGCAGCTGGGCATCGCCCGCTTCGATGCCTGCACGGCTGGCATCGGCGGCTGCCCGCATGCGCCGGGTGCCAGCGGCAACGTCGCCACCGAGGACCTCACCTACATGCTGCACAGCATGGGCGTGGAGACCGGGCTCGATTTCGACCGGCTGCTCGCGCTGCGCGCCAAGGTCGTGCAATGGCTGGCAGGCGAACCCACCCACGGCACCATCTGGAAGGCCGGCCTTCCCAGGACCATGAAGAAGGAAACGGCACATGCCTGAGACCCCTGCCCCGCAGTCCCCGAAGGGCTCGCCCTCCCACCATCCGCCGCAGCCCCTGAAGGGCCTGCGGGTCGTCGAATTCACCCACATGGTGATGGGGCCCACCTGCGGCATGGTGCTCGCGGACCTGGGCGCGGAAGTGATCAAGGTCGAGCCCATCGATGGCGACCGCACGCGCCGCCTGCTGGGCGCCGGCGCCGGCTTCTTCCCCATGTTCAACCGCAACAAGAAGAGCATCGGCATCGACCTGCACCAGCCGGAAGGCGCGGCCCTCGCGCGCAGGCTGTGCGCGTCGGCGGACGTGGTCGCCGAGAACTTCAAGCCGGGCACGATGGCGAAGTACGGACTGGACTACGGGTCGCTGTCCGCCGCCGACCCCAAGCTGATCTACGCCACCTGCAAGGGCTTCCTGCCCGGCCCTTACGACCACCGCACCGCTCTGGACGAAGTGGTGCAGATGATGGGCGGGCTGGCCTACATGACCGGCCGACCCGGCGATCCGCTGCGGGCCGGCACCAGCGTCAACGACATCATGGGCGGCCTGTTCGCCGCGCTCGGCGTGCTGGGCGCGCTGATCCAGCGCGGCATCACCGGCCGCGGCATGGAGGTGCAGTCCGCGCTCTACGAGAACAACGTGTTCCTGGTCGGCCAGCACATGCTGCAGTACGCGATGACCGGCAAGCCCGCCGCGCCGCTGCCCGCCCGCGACAACCCCTGGGCGGTGTACGACGTGTTCACGGTGAAGGACGGCGAGCAGATCTTCCTGGCCGCGGTGAGCGATGCGCAGTGGGACAAGTTCTGCACGGTGCTGGGATTCCCCGACCTGAAGGCCGAGCCGGAACTCGCCACCAACAACCAGCGCGTGCAGCAGCGCCCGCGGCTGCTGGCCACGCTGCGCGAACGGCTGGGCCATCGCGGCGCGGCCGAACTGGCATCGCTGATGGAGAAGGCCGGGCTGCCCTTCGCGCCGATCCGCCGTCCCGAGGACCTGTACGATGACGAGCACCTGCTGGCCACCGGCGGGCTGGCCGATGTGCGCCTGCCTGACGGCCCGCGGGCCGGCGACACGGTCAAGACCACGCTGCTGCCCTTCACGCTCGCCGGCGAGCGCCTGGGCGTGCGCATCGACCCGCCGCGACTGGGCGAGCACAGCCGAGAACTGCTGCGGTCGCTGGGGCTTGCAGACGACGCCATCGACGCGATGCGGACGAAGGCCGTGGTGGCCTGAGCCGAAGGCACCGCTACTGACAGACCCAAAAGGAGACACGATGAGCCGCAATGTCCTCAACCGCCGCCAGCTGCTGGCGGCCGGCGCCGCCCTCGCGGCGGCCGCCCTGCCCTTCGCCTCGCACGCGCAGGGCAACACCGTGAAATTCATCCTGCCCAATGCCACCGGCTCGGGCGTGGACGCCATCACCCGGGCCGCCGCGCCGGCGCTGTCCAAGGCACTCAGTGCTTCGGTGGTGGTGGACAACCAGCCCGGCGCGGGCGGCGTGGTCGGCCTGCAGGCGCTGGCGCGCTCGGCCCCGGACGGCAACACCTTGTCGGTGGTGTCGAACAACGTGGTGATCTTCCCCAGCGTGCTGAAGTCGCTGCCCTTCGACATGCCGGGCGACTTCACGCCCATCGCCGTGGTCGGGGCCACGCCGATGGTGCTGGTGGTGAATCCGTCCAAGGTGGCGGCCACCAACGCGCGCGAATTCTTCGCCCTGCTCAAGGCGAAGCCGGCCACGTACAACTTCGGCTCCGGCGGCAACGGCACCATCCTGCACCTGGCCAGCGAGCTGGTGCTGGAGGCCGGCGGCGCCACGGCGCGCCACATCCCCTACAAGGGCGTGGGCCCGATGGTCACCGACCTGATCGGCGGACAGATCGACTTCGCCACCGCGGCGCTGCCCAGCGTGCAGGCGCACATCAAGAGCGGCGCGCTGCGCGCCATCGGCCTGCTGCCGGCGCAACGCACCCAGGCCGCGCCGGACATCCCCACCTTCGCCGAGCAGGGGCTCGCCAATTTCTCGGTCGATGCCTGGTTCGCCGTCATCGGTCCCAAGGGCATGAGCGCCGCGAGCGTGAAGAAGGCGCACGACGCCGTCGTGGACGCCTTCGCGGATCCTGCGGTCAAGGACACCATGGCCAAGCAGGGCAACACCATCCAGATCAGCACGCCGGAGCAGGCGCAAGCCGCGTTTCGCAGCGAGCTGGCGAAGTACGCGGCGCTCGTGAAGAAGGTCGGGCTCGAGCCCCAGTAAGCGTCAGGCGGTGGCCGCGCCCGTTTCCGCGCACTCGCGCGGGATGGCGGGCAGCGCGAACACCGTGAGCTTGCCGCGCCGCCCGCGCACGGCGATCTCGTGCGGCTGCAGGTCGCCGGCTCCGCGGCCGCCATGCCGCAGCACGTCCTCGGACACCACCAGCCGCGCGCCGTACTGCTTGGTCAGCTCCTGCAGCCGGCTGGCGATGTTCACCGCATCGCCCACGGCCGTGAGGGTGCGCGTCTCGCGGTAGCCCACCGTTCCCACCGCTGCCATGCCGGCGTGGATGCCCATGCCGAAGTCCAGCCGCCGGCCGAACTCGTGCGACAGCGTGTCGTTGAGCGCTTCCATGCGCTGCTCGATGTGCGCGGCCGCGGCGAGCGCCTGGCGGGCTGCGGTGGGCAGGTCGGTGTCGATGCCGAACAGCGCCATCACGCTGTCGCCGATGAACTGGTTGGGAATGCCGCCGGCCTCGCGCACCGCGTCGCCCACGGCTTCGAAGTACCGGTCCAGCACGTAGACGAGGTCGAAGGGCAGCTGATCCTCGGACAGGTTGGTCCAGCGCCTCAGGTCGGCGAACAGCACCACCACTTCGCGCTCCATCGCCGAGCCGAGCGGCTCGAAGGTGCGCGCGCCCGTCGCCACCGACAGCAGGGGACGCACCTGCACGTCGCCCTGCGGCCGCAGCTGGCAGGCCAGTCGCACGGAAGGCAGCGCGCCGATGCGCGACAGCGTGCGCTGCTCGTCCGCCCGCGGTGGCGGCAGGTCGCCGGGCCGGGCCTGCACGTCGACCCGGCAGGTGGAACAGCGCGCCCGGCCCCCGCACACCGACAGGTGCGGGATGCCGTTGGCGCGGCTGGCCTCCAGCACCGACCACCCGCGCGGGACGTCCACGGTGCGGTCGGGATAGCGGATGCGCACCAGGCCCTTGCTCCGGCGCGCCCACAGGTTGCGCAGCCAGCGCGCCAGCAGGGTGGCCAGCAGCAGCGCCAAGGTGGTCGCCATGATGGCGTCGGCGACCGATTGCAGCGTGCCGGACTGCCGCAGGTCGATGCTGTCCACGTACAGCGGCTGCAGCGCCAGTTCCCGCGCCATCGAGAGGTAACCGGTGGCCGCCAGCACGGCAAGCAGCGTGGCCGCGACCACGAAGGCCGTCTGCAGGCGGCGGTACTCCGCGCGGTGGCGGAACGCGAAGTGCACGCCCAGGCAGCCGTGCATCCACGCCACGGTCAGCAGCGTCATCTGCCAGCCCGAGTAGTCGCCGAACCACATCAGCGACACGTTGCGGCTGTAGGTGTCGTCCACGCCGTAGAGCGTGTGCACCAGCCGCGTCTGGGTGAAATGCACGGCCAGCAGGAAGGGCACCAGGAAACCGAGCACCATGCGCAGCAGCTCGGTCCACGTCATCAGCAGCGAACGGCGCTCGTACAGTGCGGTCAGCGCCAAACCGAAATGCAGCAGGATGGACCCGTAGAAGACCACCGTGACGGCGCCGTTGCGCCAGAAGGCGGTGAACACCTGCCGGCCCGTTTCCGCCGCGGCGAGCGACACCAGGCCAAGCGAGTGGTTCAGGAGGTGGCTGAAGACGTAGAACAGCAGCACCAGGCCGGAGGCGAGGCGCAGGCGGCGGGCACTAAGATGGGCGGACTTCAAGTGAATGCGATGGCAACCGTTCAACCGTCGACGCTGGGCCTGCAGCAGGTCCGCCTGCTGCAGGGCCTGTCGCAGCAGCGCCTGGAACTCCTCGCTGCCCAGTGCACCTGGCGCCGCGTGGAACCCGGACAGCTGATTGTGGCCCGGAACAGCCCCGACCGCGACGTGCATTTCGTCGTGGGGGGACGCGTGCGCGTGACCAGCTTTTCGGCCGGCGGCCGCCAGGTCACCTTCCGCGACGAGGATGCGGGCGAGATGTTCGGCGACCTCGCCGCCATCGACGCCAAGCCGCGTTCGGCGGACGTGCTGGCGCTGGAGAGCGTGCTGGTGGCCTCGCTCTCGCCGGAACAGTTCCGCGAACTGATCGCGCAGGAGCCGCTGGTGCGCGAGCGCGTGCTGCAGCGGCTGGCCGAGCTGGTCCGCCTGCTGTCGGAACGCGTGATCGAACTGAGCACGCTGGGCGTGCAGAACCGCATCCACGCGGAGCTGCTGCGCCTCGCCCGGCTGGCCGCCCCGGACGGCCAGAGCGTGCGGCTGGATCCCGCGCCCAAGCACGCGGACATCGCGAGCCAGGTGAGCACCTACCGCGAGCAGGTGACCCGCGAGTTCTCCGCACTCACCAGGCAGGGGCTGCTGGAGAAGGACGGCACGGCGATCGTGCTGACCGACGTCGAACGGCTGGCGCGCATGGTGGAGGAAGTGCGCCTGGAGGCCTGAGGCCGCTGCGCCATGGCACCTGCGCATCCGGGTGCGCAAACGCACATCGGCATCGGGCGGGGATTCCTACAGTCATGGCCATGGACGACGCATCGTCGTCCTGCCATCCAAAGGAATCCCCATGAACCGCAAGACCCTCGCCGCCGCCCTCGTCCTGATCGCCTCCACCGGTGCCGCGCTGGCCGATGACATCACCATCGACAGCACCCGCTTCGTCGCCGGCAAATCGCGCGCCGAAGTGCAGGCCGAACTGCAGCAGTTCCAGCGCGCCGGCGCGAACCCCTGGGCGCAGGACTACAACCCGCTGCAATCCTTCGCGAGCGCCAAGACCCGTTCGCAGGTCACCGCCGAATATTTCGCGGCGCGCAACGAAGTCGTGGCCCTGACCGGCGAAGACAGCGGCGCCTCCTGGCTGGCCGCGCGCGCGCCCGCCGTCGCCGCGCCGGTGCTGGCCGGCCAGCCCGTCAACGCGCAGTAAGCGCCGCCACGATCTCGGCGAACTGGTCGAAGGCCGCCTGCAGGTCGGCGACCAGCTGGCGCAGTTCCTCCTCGCTCGCGCTCGCGGCGCGCTCCTCGAGCACCGCCGCGATCCCCGCGTAGCGTTCCGCCGAGATCATCGATCCACCGCCCTTGGCGGAATGCGCCAGCCGCGCGATCTGCTTGCGGTCGCCCGCGGCCAGCGCGGCGTGGATGCGCCCCAGCAGGGCAGGCGTCGTCTGCCGGAAGGTCGCCAGCGCCACTTCCTTGAGCTCCATGTCGCCGCCGAAGCGCGAGTCGATCCCGCCGCCGTCGAACAGGGGCAGGTCGCCCAGCCGCGAGGCGGGCGTGCCGGTCCAGCGTGACAACACGGTGCGCAGCACCTTCAGGTCGATCGGCTTGCTGATGTAGTCGTTCATGCCGGCCTCGATGCAGCGCTCGCGGTCGCCCTTGATCGCATTGGCGGTCATGGCAATGATCGGCGCCTCGCAGCCCGACGCGCGCAGGCGCCGCGTCGCCTCGTAGCCGTCCATCTCCGGCATCTGGCAGTCCATCAGGACCAGGTCGAAGTGCTCGCGCTCAGCGATGGCGCAGGCTTCGCGGCCGTCGCCGGCGAGGCTGACGTCCACGTAGCCGAGCTTGCGCAGCATGCCGAAGGCCACCACCTGGTTGGTGGTGTTGTCCTCGGCCACCAGGATGCGTGCGCCCTCGCGCGCCGGCGTGAGGTCCTGCCACGCCGAAGCGGCCGGCGCCCCCTGCGCCGCCGCGACCTCCAGGTGGACGGTGAAGCGCGAGCCGCTGCCCGGCGTGCTCGCCACGTCGACGCTGCCGCCCATCAGCTCTACCAGCTGGCGCACGATCGACAGGCCCAGTCCGGTACCGCCGAACTGGCGCGAGGTCGAACTGTCGGCCTGCATGAAGCGCAAGAACAGCTGCGGCTGCACCTCGTGCGGGATGCCGATGCCCGTGTCGGCCACGGTGAACTGCAGCGCGCACGCGCCGGCGCCCTGGCTCGCCTTCACGTCCAGCCCGATCCAGCCGGAGGACGTGAACTTCAGCGCGTTGCCCAGCAGGTTGACCAGCACCTGGCGCAGGCGCGTGGGATCGGACAGCACATGCCGCGGCACGCGGGGATCGAGCCGCACGCGAAACAGCAGGCTCTTCTCGGTGGCGCGCAGCCGGTACAGGGTGGCGAGGTCCTCGATCAGCTCGTGCAGGTCGAAGGGCACGCTTTCGATTTCCATCTGCCCGGCCTCGATCTTGGACACGTCCAGGATGTCGTTGACCAGCGCCAGCAGCGAATGGGCGCTGCGGTCGATCAGGTCGGCATGGCGCCGTTCCGCCGGCTGCAGCTCCTCGTCCAGCAGCAGCTTGGTCATGCCGATGATGCCGTTCAGCGGGGTGCGGATCTCGTGGCTCATGGTGGCGAGGAAGTGGCTCTTGGCGCGGTTCGCCGCGTCCGCCGCGTCGCTCGCGATGCGCAGTTCCTGCTCCGCCTGCTTGCCCTGGGTGATGTCGCGGTTGGTGCCCACCATGCGCATCGGCGCGCCGGCGGCGTCGCGCTGCGCCACCCGGCCTTCGCTGTGGATCCACAGCAGGCTGCCGTCCCGGTGCCGGACCCGGTGCTCCACCAGGTAGCTCGACGACCCGCCTTCCAGCACCTGCGCCAGCGCCGACAGGATGCCCGGCACGTCCTCGGGCGGCACCAGCTGGAACAACTCCCGGGCGCCGCAGCGGGTCTCCGTCGGCTCGCCGCCCAGCATCACCGACCATTGCTCGGACAGGTAGACCGTCTGGCTGGGGACGTCCAGGTCCCACAAGGCCAGGCCCGAGCCTTCCAGCGCGCGGTGCAGGCGTTCCTCGCTGCGCTCCAGCGCCTCGCGCGCGAGCTGGCTTTCGGTCACGTCCTGCAGCGCGCCGACCAGCGCATGGGGCTTGCCGTTGCGCCGTTCGATCTGGCCGATGGTGCGCACCCAGATCCGGCGGCCGCGCGCCGTGGTCATGGGCACCTGCAGGTCCCACGGTTCGCCTGTCTCCATGCAGGCCGCGGCGGTGGCGCGGATCTCCTTCTGGATCTCCGGCGTGAAGTAGCGCTCCTGCAGGTGTTCGTCGCCGCGCGGCACGTAGTCCGGCGGCAGCTCGTAGATGCGCCGGGTCTGGCCGGTCCACTGGATCTCGCGCGTGAGCAGGTTGAAGCGCCATGCGCCGACGCCGGCGATCTGCTCGGCGCGGGCGAGGAAGTCGTTGCTCGCCTGCAGTTGCTCGTCGTGCCGCACCTGGGCGCTCACGTCCTCGATGGAGCCCACGTAGCCGCCGGCGGACCCGTCGGGCAGGCGAACGGACTGGGCGCGCAAACGCACGTGTCCGGCGCTGGCATCCGGGTGCAGTACCCGGAAGGTGTGGTCGAACACCTCGCCGGTCGACGCGGTCTGCTGCCACAGGGTCGCCGCCGGGCCGCGGTCCAGGGGATGCACGGTGTCCAGCCAGTCGTCGCCCAGCAGGGCCTCGCGCGTGCGCCCGAAGATGAGCACGCCTTCGGGGTTCACGTAGATCATCTTGCCGGACGCGTCGCTGTGGAAGATGCCCACCGGGCAGGTTTCCGACAGCTCGCGGAACATCTGCTCGCTGGATCCGTGCAGCGAGCGGTGCGCGGCCTGCCGCAGCAGCAGCGATTGCATCGCGGTCCGCGCCAGTTCCTGCAGGGCGGCGCGCTCGCCCTCGGCCAGCCCGGCACGGGGCACCTCGTCCAGCACGCACAGCGAGCCCAGCACGTGGCCATCGGGCGTGAGCAGCGGCGCCCCGGCATAGAACAGGACCGGAGGCTCGCCGCTCACGCAGGGCTTGGAGGACACCCGGGGATCCAGACGCGTGTCGGGGATCTCCAGGTATTGGCCGGACGCCACCACCAGCGTGCAGATCGAATCCTCGCGCGGGACTTCCACGAAGCCCGGCATGCCCACTTGCGACTTGGCCCACAGGCGGTCCCGGTCCACCAGGTTCAGCAGCGCGATGGGGGTGCGGCAGGCGGCCGCCGTAGCCCGGGTCAGGCTGTCCAGCAAGGCCTCGGCCGGGGTGTCGAGGATGCCGAGGCGGTACAGGGCCTCGAGGCGTTGCGCTTCGCGGTCAGCGGCGGGTGGGGTGGGCTGCACGCCCGGACTCTACCGTGCTAGCGGGCCAGCGTCGACGCGCCGAACAGGCTGCGGATGAATTCGACGGCCAGTTCCGCCGTGCGGTTGCGCACGTCAAGGGCGGGATTGATCTCCACCACGTCGAGCGAGCCCAGCCGGCCAGTGTCGGCGATCATCTCCATGCACAGCTGCATCTCGCGGTAGGTCGGGCCGCCGCGCACGCCGGTGCCGACCCCCGGCGCCTCCAGGGGATCGAGGCAGTCCAGGTCGAAGCTCACGTGGATGTGCGTGTCTTCGTCGACGTCCTGCAGCACCTCGGTCATCGTGTTGCGCATGCCGTGCTCGTCGATGTGGCGCATGTCGAACACCTGCAGCCCCAGCAGGCGGATCGCCTCCTTCTCGTCGGCGTCGACGCTGCGGATGCCGATGAAGTCGACCCCGTCCGCGTGAATCGCCGCGCGTTCGCCGCTCCAGCCCACCAGGTCGGCCGGGCCGTGTCCCAGCAGGCACGACACGGGCATGCCATGGATGTTGCCGCTGGGGCTGATCGCCTCGGTATTGACGTCGGTGTGCGCGTCCAGCCAGATCACGCGCAGGTTCTTGCGCTCCTGCCGGCATTGCCGCGCCACCGCGCTGATCGAGCCGATCGCCAGGCAGTGGTCGCCGCCCATGAGCAGCGGCACCTGGTCCAGCGCCAGCGAGGTGGCCACCGCCTCGAACACCGCCCGGTTCCAGGCGACGACCTCCTGCAGGTGGCGGATGCCGTGGGCCGGCGGATGCCAGGGGTTGGGCGGCCCCGCGAGGTTGCCGCGGTCGATCACCTCGAAGCGTTGCGCGCGCAGCGCCTCGGCCAGGCCGGCCACGCGCAGAGCGTCCGGGCCCATGCCGGCGCCGCGGACGCTGGCGCCGACGTCGGTGGGTGCGCCGATGAGGCTGACGGTGGTCATGGCACCGCGGATTGTGTCGCAAGGCGGCGGCATCCGGGCCGGTTGCTACAGGATGCATCCAGCCGCCCCGCGACCGGGATCGCATCCGGCGAAGCGTTCGCAGCCGCCTGCCGTGGCATCACGCCTGGGGCCGCTGGAGGCGGAACACCGCCTTGCGCTCGCCCACCGGCGCCCCCTTGATGCTGGCGATGGTCTCGCTGCGCCACGGGCGCAATTGCTCGCACTGGACCTCGTCGAGCCAGCCGAGCTGGTCCATGGCTTCGACCGTGGCGGCGAACAGCGCGACCTTGTTGCCGTCGGCGACCTTCAGCGCCAGCGCCTCGCCACGGCTGCGGCTCGCCACCACCTGCACGCCGTCCGCGCCCGCCTTGCTGACCAGGTCACCCCGGCCCGCCTGCATGAAGGCGAGGTCGTTGCGGCCCGTGCCCGATACCAGGTCCGGATGCGCGGTCATGGCGTCCGCCAGCTGCACGAAGCTCTCGCCGAAGCGGGGGTCGCGCGCACCGCTGGCCAGCCGCGCGAAGCCCCGCGCGAGGTGCGCGAGCGGCATCGCGTAATTCGGCGCCGAGCAGCCGTCGATGCCCATGGCGAGCTGGTGCTCCTGCAGGCCCACCGCCTCGGCCACGTGGGCGCGGACGGCCTGCTGCAGCGGATGCGCCGGAGCCAGGTAGCTGTCCAGGTTCAGGCCGTGCTGCACGCAATGGGCGAGGAAGCCGCTGTGCTTGCCGCTGCAGTTGTGGTGGCGCTCGTCGTAGCTGCCCGGCGCCGGCGGCGGCCAAGCGCCGAGCTCGGCGAAGAGGGGCACGTGGCAGCCACATTGCAGCCGCTGGTGGCCCACTTGCGCCTTGGCCAGGATCTGGTCCACATGGGCGACGTGCATCGGCTCGCCGCTGTGGCTGGCGCACAGCAGCGCCAGGTTCGCATCGGTGAAGCCGAAGTGGCGAACCCCGCCGCCCTGCACGAAGGGCAGCGCCTGCAGCGGCTTGAGCGTCGAGCGGGTGAAGGTCACCCAGTGCGGATCGCCCGCCTGCGCGAGCACGCGTCCGCTCGCATCGCTGAGCGCCACGGCGCCGAAGTGCACGCATTCGAGCGTGCCGCCGCGGAAGGTTTCGATGAGCGGGACCAAGGCTGCCATGCGGCCGATTCTGCCGTGTCACCGGCTGGACCGGCCGGCCTGCGCGCGCCACCGCACAATCGCGCCCATGACGGAACTGCGTGCCCCCCTGCAAGCCCAGGTCGTCCAGTGGCTGGTCGCCCCGGGCGAGATGGTCCGTGCCGGCGACGTCGTGGTCATCCTCGAGGCGATGAAGATGGAACACGAGGTGCGCAGCCCCGGCGGCGGCCGCGTGCGGGAAAGACTGTTCGCCGAGGGAGAGACGGTGCAGGAGCAGGCCCTGCTGCTGACGCTGGAGGAGGTGGCGGGGGATGCGCCGGAAGATGCAGCATTCGTGCGCGACGCCTCCCCAGCGTCCGCACCGCACCACCTGGCGCGCGCCGACCTGCAGCGCGTGCTCGACCGCCAAGCACTCACGCTCGACGCGGCACGGCCGCAGGCGGTGGAAAGGCGGCACGCGCTCGGCTTGCGCACGGCGCGCGAGAACATCGCCGACCTGTGCGACGACGGCAGCTTCAGCGAATACGGCGCCCTGGCGGTGGCGGCGCAGCGCGCCCGCCGCAGCGACGACGACCTGGTGCGCAACACGCCGGCCGACGGCATGGTCACGGGCCTGGGCCGCATCAACGGCACGATGTTCCCGCCGGAGCGCAGCCAGGCTGCCGTGCTGGCCTACGACGCGACCGTGCTCGCGGGCACGCAAGGATTTCGCAACCACCAGAAGACGGACCGGCTGCTGGGGATCGCGCTCAAGCACAGGTTGCCCGTCGTGCTGTTCGCCGAGGGCGGCGGCGGCCGGCCCGGCGACACCGACATGCCCATCGTCGCCGGCCTGCACGTACCCACCTTCGCCAGCTTCGCGCGGCTCAATGGCCAGGTCCCGGTGATCGGCATCGTGGCCGGCCGCTGCTTCGCCGGCAACGCGGCCCTGCTCGGTTGCTGCGACGTGATCATCGCCACGCGCGACAGCAACATCGGCATGGGCGGCCCGGCCATGGTGGAAGGCGGTGGCCTGGGCGTCTTCCGTCCGGAAGACATCGGTCCCGCGGGCGTGCAACACGGCAATGGCGTCATCGACGTGCTGGTGCAGGACGAAGCCGAAGCCGTCGCGGCGGCGCGCCGCTATCTGTCCTACTTCCAGGGCGCGCTTGCCGGCTTCGAAGCGCCCGACGCGCTGGCGCTGCGCAGCGTCGTTCCGGAAAACCGGCTGCGCGTGTACGACAGCCGTGCCGCCCTGCAGGGCCTGGTGGATGCCGGCTCGCTGCTGGAATTGCGCACGGGGTTCGGCCTGGGCATCCACACCGCACTGGGTCGCCTCGAAGGCCGGCCCGTGGGCTTGATGGCCAGCAATCCCCTGCACCTCGGCGGCGCGATCGACGCCGACGCGGCCGACAAGGCGGCCCGCCTCATGCAGCTGTGCAACGCGCACGGACTGCCGATCGTGAGCCTGGTCGACACGCCGGGCTTCATGGTCGGGCCTGCCATCGAGGAACGCGCGCAGGTGCGGCACGTGAGCCGCATGTTCGTCGCGGCCGCGCACCTGCGGGTCCCGCTGTTCGCCGTGGTGCTGCGCAAGGGGTATGGCCTGGGCGCCATGGCGATGGCCGCGGGGGGCTTCCATGCGCCGGAGGCCACCGTGGCCTGGCCGAGCGGCGAGTTCGGCGGCATGGGCCTGGAGGGCGCGGTGCGCCTGGGCTACCGCAAGGAACTCGAAGCGGTGCCGGACGGACCGGAACGCGAGGCGTTGTTCGAACGGCTGGTCGCCAGGCAATACCAAGCGGGCCAGGCGATGAACATGGCCGCGACGCTGGAGATCGATGCCGTCATCGATCCGGCGCAGACGCGCGAGTGGCTGGTGCGAGGGCTCGCGGCCGCCCGGATCGGCAGCGAGCCGTCGGGGCCGGCGATCGATCCGTGGTGAAGGCGGACGGGCTGGCGCAGCCGCGTTAGCCGCGGCCCTGCTTGCCGGATGCCAGTTCGCGCGCCATCAGCACGCGGCGCTGGGCCGGTGCATTGAGTTCGCGCGCCAGGCCGTTCCAGCGGGCAGCGATCTTGTCCAGGTCCGCCTGCAGGCGTGCGCTCGTCAAGGGGTCGCCGACGGCATAGGCCCAGATCGCGTATTCGGCCTTGGCCTCGTAGGTGCCGAATCGGGCTTCCGCATCGGCGAATTCCGCCCGCGCTTCCGCGCGGCGCGCCGTGCCCGCCAGGGCCCGGGCGGTCAGCAGGGAGACGGGCTCGGGGCGGAAGTCCGGATGTTCGCCGCGCAGGGCCTGCAGCATGCGCAGGGCATCCGCATGGCGCTGGCATTCGACCAGCGCGCGGGCCGCCCCGAGCCGGATCTCCGGATCCCTGGCGAACGGCCCCGCCAGGCAGGCCTCGTAGGCCTGCGCCGCGGCGGGCGCATCGCCGACATCCAGCAGCGCGGAAGCCAGGCGCATCTGGTTGTGTGCGGAAGGCGTCTCCTCGAACGCAGCGCGGGCGGCACGCACTTCCCGTTGCGGGTCCAGCGCCCTGGCGGCGGCGTTCACCGCTTTGGCCGCATGCCGTTGCAGCCGGGAACTGGGCAGGTAGATCGCCACGATGTACACCAGGGCGCCGAGGACGGGAAAGGCGAACAGGATCATCAGCCAGTACAGGGGCTGGCCGGTGCGCACCGCGTGCACGGCGCAGAAGATTGCGAGGGCGAAGTACAGGCCGAAGCCGACGATGGGCATGTTTCTTCCCCTTTACTGCGTTTCGGCCCAGACGCGCGACGGGTGGGCGGGCGCGCTGCGCACTTCGCGCAGGATGTTGCCGCCGATCAGCGCGAACGGCAGGGCCGCCGAAGCGCCCACCGCATAGGTCACCACGGCGAACAGGCACAGCGACGCGCCGGCGCACACCAGCAGCCGGTCGCGCGTGCTCCAGGACCGCACCGACAGGAACACCGCGAGCGCGAGCGCCGTGAGCACCAGCGGTGCGCCGATGTGGACGTCGGCCAGCGCGCGCAGGCCGATCAGCGCCACCTCGCGCCCGAACACGTGCGGCCACAGCGCCGCGAGGGCGAAGGCGGCCGTGGCCAGCCACGCCAGCGCCGCGTTGCCGCTCCAGGTCTTGATGCGGTGCGGCATGCCGGGCCTCAGCGGTTGCATCCCAGCCGTGCCTTGCGAGGCAGCAGCAGGACGATGATGAGAAGCAGCAGCGCCAGTGCGAACAGCGTGGCGAAGCCGGGCAAGTGGCCGGCACCGCGGCCGTGCACGTAGGCGAGCACGATCCGCACGATCTGGTAACCGGCCGCGGCGATTGCCAGCCACCAGGCCCAGGCATGGCGGGCCCACAGGCCGTACGTGACGATCGCGGCGACGAGGAGTGCGATCCAGACGCTTGGATTGGCCAGGCTCTGCGCCAGCGCGCGCAGGCTGCCGGTGCGCTGGAAGTGGTAGACGATGCCACTCACCAGCACGGCGGCATAGGTGGCGGCGGCCAGGGAAGCAAAACGGATCTGGGTTTGGGCGGACATCTGGGTACTGCACCGCTGGCGCGGCTGGGTGGAGGTTGATGAATCAGGCGACGCGGAACAGGACCGCGTCCTTGTTGGCGGCGGCGCGCTGGTAGAAGCCCTTGAGGCCCTGCACCGCCGCGAGCACCTCATCGGGCGTGGCCTCCATCAACGCGCTGTCACAGCGCGTGCGGATGTCGCCCTCGGCCAGCGTCGCGAGCCGGGCGGCCGTGGACTGCACGTCGCCGGAGAAGGAATAGCCCACCATGCTCGGGATCTTGTCGGACTGCTCCGCGCCGCAGGCGGCTTCGGCCTGCAGCACCTGGCTCAATTCGTACCAGACGGCGATGGCCTCGGCGTGCGTTTCGCGCGGCTGTTCGCCGCCGCCGGCCTGCAGGAAAGGCGCATACGCCAGCTCGCCCGCGAGCAGCCGCCGGAGCTGGTCGTCGGACAGCGCATAGAAGCCACCGGCAGTGCTCATGGTCTTGCTCCCCCGGGGCGCGAGCGGCCCCTTGCAGGGAAATATATCGACGCGAAGTGCTGCGCGTAAGCCCGCTCGCGCTCACGTACACGCTCTGTTGGCCAAAGCGCACAGCACATTCCGTCCGTCGGCATCGCGCTGCCGCCTGCCCGGCGCCGTTCAGGGCGCGCGCTGGCAGCGACCCTGTTTCTCGAGCCAGTACGCCACGTTGCCGACGAGCACGATGCTGCCGGAAATGACGGCGCTGGCGGCGGCCGTCGCGCCCGCCGCAGCGAGCAGCACCGCGCACCCTTCGTTGACGCAATGCTGGATCGACGCGATCTGCACCGGCTGCAGCTCCATCGTGCGCGTGGCGACGTGGCAGCCGGGGTCGTAGCGCTCCACGGTGTAGGGCACCAGCACGCAGCCGGCAAGCAGCGCAGCGGCGAGCGCGGCAGCGCAGGACTTCACTTCAGCAGCGCCACCGCTGCCGAGAAGGTCAGGAACGCCGCCGCCGTGGTGAGCAGGATGATGCGGGCGATCCGGCCGGTGTCGGCACCGAAACGCTCGGCCAGCAGCGACACGTTGCTGGCGCTGGGCAGCGCCGCCACCAGCACCATCACCTGGAGCGCGAAGGCGTCCAGCGGGAAGCCCGCGGCGCGCATCGCCAGACCCAGCCCCAACACCAGCAAGGGATGCAGCACCAGCTTGACCAGCGCGACCGGCACGAAGTCGCGCGCGGGTTGCGGCCCCTGCTCGCCCTGCGCTGCGACGAACTGCGAACGTGCGAGCACCGCGCCGATGGTGAACAGCGCGACGGGCGACGCCGCATCTGCCAGCAGCCCGATGGTGTTCATCACGGGAGTCACGGGTTTCCAGGCGAACGCCGACGAGACGCCGCCCAGCACGATCGCCCAGGGCATCGGGTTGAGCGCGACGCCGCGCAATGCCTTCTTCGCGGCCTCGGACGCGCCGTGCTCGTCGGCCCCGTCCAGGCGCGACAGCGCGATGCACAGCGAGCTCGTGAACACCAGGTCGATCAGGATCGTGAGGATCGCCGGTCCGGCCGCCTGCGCTCCCAGCAACGCCACGAGCAGCGGCACCCCCATGAAGCCGGTGTTGGGAAACGCCGCGACGAGTGCACCGAAGGACGCGTCGTTCCAGCGGATCCGCGCATTCATGCTGAATTTCACGGTGCCGGCCACCACCAGCAGCGCGCAGGCGAGCCACAGCACGATGCCGAGGGGATCCAGCATCTGCGCGATCGGCGTTCCCGCGCCGAAGCGGTACAGCATGCAGGGCAGCGCGAAAAACAGGACGAAGGTGTTCAGACCCGCGATGGCCTCGAACGGCAGCATGCGCCGCCGTGCGGCCAGGTAGCCGGCGAACACCAGGGCGAAAAAGGGAAAGGTGACCGTGAGGACGCTTAGCACGGGCCGTATTGTCCCTGCAACCCATCGCGAGCGAGGCGCGCGGGTACCGCCGTTCGCGCAGGGGCAACAACCGCCACGCCCTTATGATCGGCCGCTGTCCCCTTCGCGCAGTACCCTCCCGCCCCCCATGTCCGCCGGCCTGAACCTCGCCCAGCAAGAAGCCGTCAACTTCATGCATGGGCCCTGCCTGGTGCTGGCCGGCGCCGGATCGGGCAAGACGCGCGTGATCACGCACAAGATCGGCCGGCTGATCCAGTCGGGGCTCGAGGCGAAGCGCATCGCCGCCATCACCTTCACCAACAAGGCGGCCGCGGAAATGCGCGAGCGCGCCAAGGCCCTGGTGGGCCGCGATGCAAAGGACGTGCTGATCTGCACATTCCATGCGCTGGGCGTGCGCATGATGCGGCAGGACGGCAGCGTGCTGGGGCTCAAGCCGCAGTTCTCCATCCTCGATACCGACGACGTCACCGGCATCCTGAAGGACGCCGGCGGTACCACCGACGCCGCCACCGCGCGCCAGTGGCAGTGGACGATCAGCGCCTGGAAGGGCGCAGGCCTGAATGCTGCGCAGGCGCTGGCGCAGGCCAAGGACGACCACGAACGGATGATCGCCACCGTCATGTCGCGCTACGAGGAGAGGCTGACCGCCTACCAGAGCGTGGATTTCGACGACCTGATCGGCCTGCCTCTCAAGCTGCTGCGTGACTTTCCCGAGGTGCGCGAAAAGTGGCAGCAGCAGCTGGGCCACGTGCTGGTGGACGAATACCAGGACACCAACGCGACGCAGTACGAGCTACTGAAGCTGCTGGTCGGCGAACGCGGCCGCTTCACGGCGGTCGGCGACGACGACCAGTCGATCTACGGCTGGCGCGGGGCGACGCTGGACAACCTGCGCAAGCTGCCGCAGGACTATCCGCAGCTCAAGGTGATCAAGCTGGAGCAGAACTACCGCTCCACCAGCGCGATCCTGCGGGCCGCGAACAACGTGATCCAGCCCAACCCGAAGCTGTTTCCCAAGACCCTGTTCTCCGAGCTGGGCGAAGGCGAGCCGGTGCGCGTCGTCGATTGCGACAACGAGGAGCACGAGGCCGAGCGCATGGTCCGGCGCATCCAGTCGATCCGCGAGTCGGCGGGAGGCAACGTGGGCGCCGCGGGCCTGGGCAAGGACTGGAAGGATTTCGCCGTGCTGTACCGAGCCAACCACCAGGCGCGCGTATTCGAGCAGGCGCTGCGCAAGGCGCAGATCCCGTACAAGGTCTCGGGCGGGCAAAGCTTCTTCGACCGCGCCGAAATCCGCGACCTGTGCGCGTGGCTGCGACTCTGGGTGAACAACGACGACGACCCGGCCTTCCTGCGCTCCGTGACCACCCCCAAGCGCGGCATCGGCCACCAGACGCTGCAGTCCCTGGGGGTGTTCGCGAGCCGGTACAAGCTGTCGCTGTTCGAGGCGCTGTTCTCGCCCTCTCTGGCCAGCGTGCTGAACGCGCGCGCCGTCGGCAGCCTGCACGAGTTCGGCCGTTACGTGAACGACCTCGAGTTTCGCGCGCGCCACACGGTGGGCGCCGAGGATGCCCGCACGTTCATCACCGACTGGCTGAAGGACATCGGCTACGAGAAGCACCTGTACGACGGCGAGGAGAACGAGAAGGTCGCGGCGGCGCGCTGGACCAACGTGCTGGAGTTCTGCGACTGGATGGCCAAGCGCTGCGGCGGCGAGATCGACGACGCGGCCGGCGCCTCGTTGGCGAGCGAACGCAAGACGCTGCTGGAGGTGGCGCAGACCATTTCGCTGCTGTCCACCATCAGCGAGCGCGAGAAGGACCAGAACGTGGTGACGCTCTCGACGCTGCATGCCTCCAAGGGACTGGAGTGGCCGCACGTGGTGCTGGCCGGTTGCGTCGAGGGCATGCTGCCCTTCAAGCCGGACGAGGACGGCGGCGGCGGCAGTGAAGCCCTGCTGCAGCGCCTGCAGGAAGAACGCCGGCTGATGTACGTGGGCATCACGCGGGCCCAGCGTTCCCTGGCGGTGAGCTGGAGCAAGAAGCGCAAGAAGGGCCGCGAGATGGTGCCCGCCATGCCGAGCCGCTTCATCGCCGAGATGGCGCTGGACAAGAGCACGGTCAAGGAAGACCCGCGCGAGAAGCTCAAGGCGCTGCGCGCCGAGTTCGCGAAGAAGAGCGCGGAAGCGGCGGCCGCCGCAGCCGCGGCGGCAGGCAGCGCATGAAGGCGGTCTGGCACTTGCTGCTCTTCGCCTGCGCCTTGCCAGCCGCGGCGCAGACCTCTTGCCCGGAAGCAGGCGACGTGATGCAGCCCCACCTGATCGGCACCTGGCGGGCGGAGGTCGAGGGCCTGGGCCCGGCCACGATGCGGCTGGAGCAGCACGCGGAGTACGCCGAGAGCGTCAGCGGCAGCCTCGAGCGCTCGGGCCGGCGCAGCCAGGTGGCGGGCGACGTCGACAACGGCGAGCTGACCCTGGAAGAGTCCGCCGATGGCGTGCACATCGCCGCGACCTGGCTGGGCGACGTGGTGGAAGGCTCCTGCGGTCGCGAGATCCGCGGCACCTGGACGCTCGATGGCCAGCAGGCCGGCAGTCCGTTCGTCCTGCGCAAGCAGTAACTCTCTTTGCACGAAGAGCTCGCCGCTTAGCATTCCGGCATGCGGAGAACCCTCGCCTTCTGTGCCGCGGCCGCCCTGTCGGTGCTGGTCCATGCGCAAGGCACCGAGGCCTGGCAGGCATGCACGGAGCTGGAGGATGCGCAGCGGCTCGCGTGCTTCGATGCGTGGGCCAGGGGACAGGGATCCAAGCCACCGGCGCCGGCTGCGGCAGTCGAACCCGCACCCGCCGCGGCCGCACCCCCGCCCGCCCCGATGGGCACGCCACCGCCGCCCGCAGACCGGCGCGGCGTCCGGCTGACCGCCAGCGAGGGCTGCCACGAGCCGCAGTACACGGAGCTGTCGCGTTTCTGGGAGCTGGAGCCCGGCGCGGACTGCGGGACCTTCGGCCTGCGGGGCTTCCGCCCCATCTCCGCCGCGGTGGCACGCGCCAACACCGTGAGCCGCCAGCCCACCTCGGAAAACCCGCGCAACAACGCGACCACCAGCACCGACTATCGCACCACCGAGGCGCGCCTGCAGCTGTCGGTGCGGACCAAGATCGCGCAAGGCGTGTTCGCCTATGGCGAGCGGGGCATGGACTCGCTGTGGCTCGCGTATTCGCAGCTGTCGTACTGGCAGGTGTTCACGCCCGCGTTGTCGCGCCCGTTCCGCAACACCGACCACGAGCCCGAGATCCTGTACGTCACGCCGGTGCAGCGGGCGCAGGCAGGCGAGTGGCGCCTGCGACTCGCCGGACTGGGACTCGTGCATCAGTCCAACGGGCAGTCGCTTCCCTTGTCGCGCAGCTGGAACCGGGTCTACCTGATGGGCGGTGCGGAGCACGACACGGTGCAGGTGCAGGCGCGTCTGTGGAACCGCATCGACGAAGGCAACAACGACGACAACCCGCGCATCAGCGATTACGTCGGGCGCGGCGAGTTGGTGATGCGCTGGAACGCCGACCGCGGCAACCTGTTCGCCTTCACCGGGCGGCACGGGCTGCGCAGCGGATCCAAGGGCTCCGTGCGGCTGGAATGGTTCCGCACCCTCGCCGACCCGGGCGTCGGCCTGCCGAGCGGGCTGCGGCTGCACACGCAGCTGTTCTCCGGCTACGGCGAGACCCTGATCGACTACAACCGCAACCGCACCGTGTTCAGCATCGGGCTGAGCCTGGTGGAGTGGTAAGGGCCGCCGCAGCGCTTGCGGAAGATCAACAGCACGCGCAATGGATGGCGAATTCGCTGGCGCAGCGAGGGCCGGCGGACTAGATTGGCAATGACACGGCGCAGTCCGGGGCCGCACGGGTTTGCCCTCCAACCAACCCAAGGAGCATGACATGCTCGAGACCCTTGTCCTCATCCTGATCGCCCTCTGGCTTCTCGGCCTGGTGACCTCATACACCCTGGGCGGACTGATCCACGTCCTGCTGGTGATCGCCGTCGTCGTCATCTTGGTCCGCCTGCTCCAGGGTCGGCGCCTGTAGCGCACCGGGAAACACGAAAGTGAACGCCGCCAAAATTGCGGGCATCCTGCTCATCGTCGCCGGCGTGCTGGGCTTGGGCTACGGCAGCTTCAGCTGGACCAAGGAAACCCAGAAGGCGCAGATCGGTCCGCTGGAACTCTCGGTGAAGGAAAAGCAGACAGTCAACATCCCCGTCTGGGCAGGCATCGGCGCGATCGTCATCGGCGGCGTGCTGCTGCTGGCCGGGGGCAGAAAGGATTAGCCGTTCACGGCGGGTCGTCCGCGTACGGATCGTGTCCAACACAGGAGATCACCATGAACTGGGACCAGATCAAGGGCAACTGGAAGCAGGTGACGGGCAAGGCCCGCGAGAAGTGGGGCAAGCTGACCGATGACGACCTCGACGTCATCGCCGGCCATCGCGACCAGCTCGCGGGCAAGATCCAGGAGCGCTACGGCGTGGCCAAGGACGAAGCCGAGAAGCAACTCGCCGAGTGGGAGCGCCAGGCCGACGCGTCCTGGTTCAAGCGCAAGGACGGCGGCTAAGGGCCCAGGCTGGCCGCGGTTGCTCGCGACCGCTCCTCACGTCAGCTGTGAAAGCACCGGCTGCAGCGGCTGAGGCAGCTCCGTCTCGCCCAGCGCCTCCAGCAGAGTGATTTCCAGCTCCCGGCACAGGGCATCCAGCGGCAGGTGGTTCATGGCCAGGCCGAAGGGTTCTTCGATTTCGTCGCCCAGCGCATCCAGCCCGAAGAAGGTGTAGGCGACGATGGCCACCACGAAAGGCGTCATCAGGCCGACGGCGTCCACCAGGCCGAAGGGCAGCAGGAAGCAGTACATCCAGGCCGTCCGGTGCAGCAGCAGCGTGTACGGAAACGGGATCGGCGTGTGCTTGATGCGCGCGCATCCCGCGGCGACGGCGGTCAGTGCCGACAGCGTCTGGTCCATTTCCGCCGCCACCGGCGCATCGAGCTGGCCGGCACGCAGGAAGTCCCCCACCTGCGCGCCCATCCTGCGCAGCAGGAAGTCGGTCCCCAGGCGCGCGCCGGCAAACGCCTGCGCCTCCTGGGCGCCCAGCAGGCGCTCGACGTCCGCGCGCGCATCGCTGCAGCGCAGCTGGTGCCGCAGCGCGTGCGCGAAGGCCAGGGTGCGCAGGATCAGGACCCGGCGCGGGTCGCCGGGGTCGGCCGGACCGGCCGGCTGCGGGAAACGCAGCAGCGTCTGCACCTGGCGCGCGAAACTGCGCGAGCGGTGCGCCAGGTCGCCCCAGAGCTTGCGCGCTTCCCAGTAGCGGTCGTAGGCTGCGCTGTTGCGAAAGCCCAGGAAGATGGCCAGCGCCAGCCCGATCAGCGAGAACGGGACGGGCGTGAGCGTCACCTTGAAGTGGTACACGAAGCCATGCGTGAGGGTCACCGCCAGGGCCACGGCGGTGCAGGTGGCCAGCTCCCAGGCGATGTGGGGCAGCACCGAGCCGCGCAGGATGTAGAACAGCTGCGCCCCGTGCGGGCGGTCGCGGATGATCACGGCGTCACAGGCCCAGTTCGTACTCGATGGTGATGGGCGCGTGGTCCGAGAACCGCTGCTCCTTGTAGATGGACTCGCGCCGGGCCAGCCCGGCGATGCCGGGCGTGGCGAGGTGGTAGTCCAGCCGCCATCCCACGTTCTTCGCCCAGGCCTGGCCGCGGTTGCTCCACCACGTGTAGCAGGCGTCGGTGGTGTCCGGCTGCAGATGACGATATACGTCGACGAGGCCCGTTTCGGATAACAGTTTTGTCATCCAGGCGCGTTCTTCGGGCAGGAAACCGCTGTTCTTCTGGTTGCTCTTCCAGTTGCGGAGGTCCTTTTCGCCGTGGGCGATGTTGACGTCGCCGCACAGGATGAATTCGCGCGAGCGCTTCAGCGCCACCAGGTGCGGGTCGACCACGTCGAGGAAGCGGAACTTGGCCTGCTGGCGGTCCTCGCCGGACGAGCCGGACGGAAAGTAGCAGCTGATGATGGACAGCTTGCGCTGCGGCGTGTCGAAGCGCAGTTCGAGGTAGCGACCCTCGGCGTCGAACTCCTCGCAGCCGAAGCCGGTGATGACGTCGCTCGGCTCGTGGCGGCTGAAGGCGCCGACGCCGGAATAGCCCTTCTTCCGGGCGAAATGGAAATGGCCCGGCAGCCCGGCGAGGCTGTCGTGCTTGCCCTGCACGTCGGGTGCCTGGGCCTTCACCTCCTGCACGCAAATACAATCCGGGCTGGTTTGTGCGACCCAGGCAGCGACGCCCTTGCTGGCGGCCGAACGGATGCCGTTGAGGTTGAGGCTGGTCAGTTTGAACAAGGAATTTCCCATGGTGGCGGTGACGGGCCAGGACCGGCTGGCGCAGGATTTCGTGGAGTTCGCGGTGCGCTCGGGGGTGCTTCGCTTCGGCGAATTCAAGACCAAGGCCGGGCGCCTGTCGCCCTACTTCTTCAACGCGGGCCTGTTCGACGATGGCGAGAAGCTGGGTCGGCTGGCGCAATTCTATGCACAGCGCATCCTCGCTTCGGGGGTGGAGTTCGACATGCTGTTCGGCCCAGCCTACAAGGGCATTCCGCTCGCGGCGGCGGTGGCGATCGAGCTGGCGCGCCTGGGCCGCAACGTCCCCTACGCCTACAACCGCAAGGAAGCGAAGGACCACGGCGAAGGCGGCTCCCTGGTGGGGGCGCCGGTCCGCGGGAAGGTGCTGATCGTGGACGACGTCATGTCCGCCGGCACGGCCGCCCGGGAATCGATCGCGCTGATCCAGGCGGCCGGCGCGACCCCCCATGCGGTGGCGATCGCCCTGGACCGCCAGGAGAAGGCCACGGAGGGCGGGCGTGACGCGGACTGGAGCGCCGTGCAGTATGTCCGTGAAAAACTGGGCCTGCAGGTGTGCACCATCGCCAAGCTGGCAGACCTCTTGCAGTACCTGGAGCACCACGCCGGAGACGAGCTCGGACGGCACCACGCCAAGGTGCTCGAATACCGGGACCGCTACGGCGCCGGCTGAAAGGAAACCGCCATGTCCCCCGCGCTGTGTCACTTCGTCATCGCCTTCCTGGTGACCAGCCTGTGCGGGGCGGCATGGTCGCAGACGCGCAGCATCTACAGCTGCACGGACGCCAAGGGCCGCCGGATCACCTCGGACCGCCCGATCGCGGAATGTTTCGATCGGGAACAAAAGGAACTCAACCCCAGCGGCACGTTCCGGCGCAGCATCGGCCCCACCCTGACTGCCTCCGAGCGCGCCGCCCAGGAGGAACGGGACCGCAAGGCCGCCGAGGAGCGGCAGCGCCAGGCCGAGGAGCAGCGCATGCAAAAGTTGCTGGTGGCGCGCTATCCCAATGCGGCCGTGCACGAAGCCGAGCGAACGCGGGCGCTGCGGGCGGTGGAGGATGCCATTGCCAGCGGCCACCGGCGCACCGAGGCACTCCAGCAGCAACGCCGTGGGCTGACGACCGAAACCGAGTTTTACAAGTCGCCCACCCAGTGGCCGCCGAAGCTGAAGCGCCAGCTGGAAGAGAACGACGAGCAGGCAGCCGCCCAGCAGCGTTTCATCGCGAGCCAGGAAGACGAAAAGAAGCGCATCACGCGCCGCTTCGACGAGGAACTGGCGCGGCTGAAGCTGCTCTGGGCGCAGCAGACCCCGGGACTGGCCGCGGCGTCCGCTGCCTCCGGGCCCGCGCCCGTTCGCTGAGCCGCGGGCAGCTCGCCCGGATCAACCGCTCAAAGACCCAGTTTCCTGCGCAGCAGGTCGCCCACCTGCTGCGGATTGGCTTTGCCTCGGGACGCCTTCATGGCCTGCCCGACCAGCGCGTTGAAGGCCTTGTCCTTGCCGGCGCGCACCTGTTCGACGTTGGCCGCATTCGCCGCGATCACCTCGTCGATGATCTTCTCCAGCGCACCGCTGTCGTTCATCTGCTTGAGGCCCTTGGCCTCGATCACGGCATCGACGTCGCTGCCTTCGCCGGTCCAGAGCGCCTCGAACACCTGCCGGGCGGCGTTGTTCGACACGGTGCCGTCGCTGATGCGCTGAATCAGGGCCGCGAGCGTGCCGGCGTTCACCGGCGCCTGCTCGATGCCGATCTCCTGCGCGTTCAGGCGCCGGGACATCTCGCCCATGATCCAGTTGCTGGCCAGCTTGGCCTGCCCGCTGGCCTTCGCGGCTTCCTCGAAGTACGCGCCCATGGCCTTGCTCTGCGTGAGCGTGGTCGCGTCGTACTCCGGCAGTCCGTAGTCGTTCACGAAGCGCGCCGCCATCACGCGCGGCAGCTCGGGCATCTCGCCCTTCACGCGCTCGATCCAGTCGGCGGCGATCACCAGCGGCGGCAAGTCGGGATCGGGGAAGTAGCGGTAGTCCGCCGCGTCTTCCTTGGTCCGCATGGCGCGCGTCTCGCCGGTGTCCGGGTCGAACAGCACGGTCGCCTGCTGGATCGCGAAACCGTCCTCGATGTGCTCGATCTGCCAGCGCACCTCGAAGTCGATCGCCTCCTTCATGAACTTGAAGGAGTTCAGGTTCTTGATCTCACGCCGGGTGCCGTAGGGCTGGCCGGGCTTGCGCACCGACACGTTGGCATCGCAGCGGAAGCTGCCTTCCTGCATGTTGCCGTCGCAGATGCCGATCCAGGTGACGATCTTGTGCAGCTCCTTGGCGTAGGCCACGGCTTCGTCGGACGAGCGCATGTCCGGCTCGGTGACGATCTCCAGCAAGGGCGTGCCCGCGCGGTTCAGGTCGATGCCGGACTGGCCGACGAAGTCTTCGTGCAGCGACTTGCCGGCGTCCTCTTCCAGGTGCGCGCGTACCAGGCGCACGGATTTCTTTTCCTCGCCCAGCCAGAACTCCACCACGCCGCCCTGCACCACCGGGATCTCGTACTGCGAGATCTGGTAGCCCTTGGGCAGGTCGGGATAGAAGTAGTTCTTGCGCGCGAAGACGCTGCGCGGCGCCACGTGGGCGCCGATCGCCAGGCCGAAGCGGATGGCGCGCTCCACCGCGCCGACGTTCATCACCGGCAGCGTGCCCGGCAACGCCAGGTCGACCGGCGAGGCCTGCGTGTTGGGCTCGGCGCCGAACCGGGTGGACGCGCGGCTGAAGATCTTGCTGTGCGTGGACAGCTGCGCGTGGGTCTCGAAGCCGATGACGACTTCCCAGCCGTGAATGAGCTTGCTCGTCATCTCAAAAGCCCTCCGGCTTGCGGAGGTGGAAATCGGTTGCCTGCTGGTAGCGGTGCGCCACGTTCAGCAGCTTCGCCTCGCCCAGGTAGTTGCCGATCAACTGCAAGCCCACCGGCAGGCCGCCTTCACCGAAGCCCACCGGGATGCTCATGCCGGGGAGGCCGGCGAGGGAGCCCGGCAAGGTGAAGATGTCGGCCAGGTAGTCCGCGACGGGGTCGCCGCCGTGCTCGCCGAGCTT
This sequence comes from Ramlibacter sp. P4_H7, assembly GCF_056400765.1. Lineage (NCBI taxonomy): Bacteria > Pseudomonadati > Pseudomonadota > Betaproteobacteria > Burkholderiales > Comamonadaceae > Ramlibacter > Ramlibacter sp. P4_H7. Next base: position 44,657 of record NZ_JBFUKP010000010.1, on the reverse strand, counting down.
CCAGGCGACCGTGGGCGCCACCGGGCCGGCGATCACATCGCACTGCCGGAAGGCGTTCTGGAAGTCGTCCGCGATCATCCGGCGGATCTTCTGCGCCTGCAGGTAATAGGCGTCGTAGTAGCCGTGCGAGAGCACGTAGGTGCCGGTCATGATGCGGCGCTGCACTTCCAGACCGAAGCCCTCGGCGCGCGTCTTCTTGTACATGTCCAGCAGGTCGCCGTACTGGCTGGCCCGGTGGCCGAACTTCACGCCGTCGAAGCGGGAGAGGTTGGAGCTCGCTTCGGCGGGCGCGATGATGTAGTAGACGGGAATGGCCAGCTCGGTGCGCGGCAGCGAAATCTCCACGCGCCGCGCCCCCAGCTTCTGATACTGCGCCAGCGCGGCATCGAGGGCCGCGCGCACGTCGGCGCTAACGCCTTCCGCGAAGAACTCCCTCGGCACGCCGATGCGCAGGCCCTCCAGGGAGCCGTCCAGCGCGCGGGTGAAGTCCTCGGACGGCACGTCCAGCGAGGTGGAGTCGCGGTCCGGGTCGGGTCCGCACAGGGCCGACAGCAGCAGCGCGCAGTCTTGCGCCGTGCGCGCCATCGGCCCGGCCTGGTCCAGGCTGGACGCGTAGGCGATCATCCCATAGCGGGACGCGCGGCCGTAGGTGGGCTTGATGCCCGTGATGCCGCAGAAGGACGCCGGCTGCCGGATCGATCCGCCGGTGTCGGTGCCGGTCGCCGCCGGCGCCATCCGGGCCGCCACGGCCACGGCGCTGCCGCCGGAGGAGCCGCCAGGAATGCGGCTCGTGTCCCAGGGGTTCTTCACCACGCCATAGGCGGAGTTCTCGTTGGACGAGCCCATGGCGAACTCGTCGCAATTGAGCTTGCCCAGGGTGACGGCGCCGGCGTCCGCCAGCTTGCGGACCACCGTGGCGTCGAAGGGCGACAGGTAGCCCTCCAGCATCCTGGAGCCCGCGGTGCTGGGGAAATCCTTGGTGACGAAGATGTCCTTGTGGGCAATCGGCACGCCCAGCAGCGGCGCCGCATCGCCGGCGGCGATCCGCTGGTCGGCGGCACGGGCCTGGGCCAGCGTCACGTCGGGGTCGGTCGCCAGGTAAGCGCCCAGCGCGGCGTGCTGGCGGCCGCGCGCCAGGAAGTGCTGCGCCGTCTCCAGCGCGGAGACTTCCTTCGCCTTGAGCTTGCCCGCCAGCTGGGTGACGGTCAGGTCGTGCAGCGCGCTCATTCGATCACCTTCGGCACCAGGAACAGCCCGCGTTCCACCGCCGGCGCGCTCCGCTGGTTGGCCTCCCGCTGTTCGGGCTCGCCGGCGACGTCCGCGCGCAGCCGCAGCGCCACCTCCTGCACCGCCGCCACGGGGTGCGGCAGGGGCTCGACGCCGGTGGTATCGACGGCGCGCATCTTCTCCACGATGGCGAAGAAGCCGTTGATCTGGGCCAGCATGCGTTCGCTTTCCTCCGGATGGAGTTCCAGCCGCGCCAGGTTGGCGATGCGCGCGATGTCTTGTGCGTTCAGGGACATGGGTGAAAGAAGTCTTTGCGCCAGCGCCACAGACCACCGGCGCGAGGCGCGCTGGAGGGGGTCCGGCACAGGGGATGGGGTATTATCCCGCCGTTCGGCGTGCGGTCTCCGCAGCCGGCGCAACGGCCGCGCAAAGCGGCCGATTTCGCAGAAGAAACGAGGATTTCCCCAAATGTTCGGAGCCTTCCGACGCTATCTGTCCACGGACCTGGCCATCGACCTGGGCACGGCCAACACCCTGATTTTCGTCCGCGACAAGGGCATCGTCCTCGATGAGCCATCCGTGGTGGCGATCCGTCACGAGGGTGGCCCGCAAGGTAAGAAATCGATCCAGGCCGTGGGCCACGAGGCCAAGGCCATGCTGGGCAAGGTGCCGGGCAACATCGAGGCCATCCGTCCGATGAAGGACGGCGTGATCGCCGACTTCACCGTCACCGAGCAGATGCTCAAGCAGTTCATCAAGATGGTCCATCCCCGGTCCGTCCTGAAGCCCAGCCCCCGCATCATCATCTGCGTGCCCTGCGGCTCCACCCAGGTGGAACGCCGGGCGATCCGCGAATCGGCGCTGGGCGCCGGCGCGAGCGAGGTCTACCTGATCGAGGAACCCATGGCCGCGGCCATCGGCGCCGGCCTGCCGGTGTCCGAAGCCTCCGGCTCCATGGTCGTCGACATCGGCGGCGGCACCACCGAGGTGGGGGTGATCTCCCTGGGCGGCATGGTCTACAAGGGCAGCGTGCGCGTCGGCGGCGACAAGTTCGACGAAGCCATCATCAGCTACATCCGCCGCAACTACGGCATGCTGATCGGCGAACCGACGGCCGAAGCCATCAAGAAGCAGATCGGCTCCGCATTCCCCGGCAGCGAGGTGAAGGAAATGGAAGTGAAGGGCCGCAACCTCTCCGAGGGCGTGCCGCGCAGCTTCACCATCAGCTCCAACGAGATCCTGGAAGCGCTGACCGACCCGCTGAACAACATCGTGTCCGCCGTCAAGAACGCGCTCGAACAGACGCCACCGGAACTGGGCGCCGACATCGCCGAGCGCGGGATGATGCTCACCGGCGGCGGCGCGCTGCTGCGCGACCTGGACCGCCTGCTGGCCGAGGAAACCGGCCTGCCCGTGCTGGTGGCCGAAGATCCGCTGACGTGCGTCGTGCGCGGTTGCGGCATCGCGCTGGAACGCATGGAACGGCTGGGCTCGATCTTCACCAGCGAGTGAACCCCAAGGGCACAATCGGCCCATGCCATTAGGCACCCTCGACCGTTCTCCGCCGCCGTTCTTCAAGCAGGGGCCTTCAGCACTCTCCAAGCTGATGGTCTGCAGCGCGCTGGCGCTGTTCCTGATGGTGGCGGACGCGCGCTTTCGCATCACGCAGCCGATCCGGGCCGCGGTCGCCACCGTGCTGTTCCCCGTGCAGTGGATGGCCCTTCGCCCGCTGCTGGTGGTGCGCACGGTGCAGGACTATTTCACCTCGCTCAACACCGCGTTGAACAACGAGGAGCAGGCGCGCCGCAAACTGATCCTGCAGTCGCAGAAGGCCAACCAGGTCGAACAGCTGTCCAACGAGAACGTGCAACTGCGCAAGCTGCTCGGACTGCGTGAACGGCTGAACGCCCCGTCGGTTGCCGCCGAAGTGCTGTATGACGCGGCCGACCCCTATTCGCGCAAGGTCGTCATCGACAAGGGCCTCGCGCAGGGCATTGAAGCCGGCTCCCCGGTGATCGACGAGTCCGGCGTGCTGGGCCAGGTCACCCGCGTGCACCCCCTCATGAGCGAGGTGACGCTGGTCACCGACGCCGACCAGGCCATCCCCGTGCTGAACACGCGCACCGGCAACCGGGGCATCGCCTACGGCGACGCGGGCCGCTACGGCAGCGGCGGCCTCGAGCTGCGCTACATGGCCGCCAATGCCGACGTGCAGCCCGGCGACCTGCTCACCACCAGCGGCGTCGACGGGGTCTACCCGCCCGGCATCCCGGTGGCGAAGATCGCCAAGGTGGAACGCCGTCCGGACTCCGCCTTCGCCCGCATCGTCTGCTTCCCGCAGGCCAAGGTGGACGGCGCCCGGCACGTGATGGTCCTCAGGTCCCTGCTGAGCCAGTTGCCGGCGCGCCCCGCGCCGGAGGACGCGGCGCCGCTGGGCCGCAAGGCCGGCCGCAAGTGAGGAGCGCTCCCGCATGATCATGCGCCCCGGGCAGCCGCTGCTGCTGCCGGCGAATCCCCTCTTCATCTGGTTCACGCTGGTCGTGGCCCTGATGTTCAACATGCTGCCAGTGGGCCGCATCTCCTGGATGCCCGACCTGCTGGCGGTGACGCTCGTGTTCTGGAGCGTGCACCAGCCGCTGCGCATCGGCGTCGTGGCCGCCTTCCTGTTCGGCCTGGCCGTGGACGTGCACCAGACCTCCCTGCTGGGCCAGCACGCGCTGGCCTACACCATCCTCAGCTTCTTCGCGATCACGATCCACCGGCGGCTGCTGTGGTTCACGGTGCCTTCGCAGGCGGTGCAGGTGCTGCCGCTGTTCGCGGCTTCGCACGCCATCGAACTGGCGATCCGCATGCTGGCCGGCGGTGCCTTCCCGGGCGCCCCGGTGCTGCTGGCGCCCGTGATCGAAGCCGCACTCTGGCCGGTCGTGAGCGTCCTGCTGCTGCTGCCGCAGCGCCGGGCGCCCGATCCGGACGAAAATAGGCCCATCTAAGGGCTATGACCGAACTCCGTAACGTCGAAGCGGACCTGTCCAAGTTCCGCGGCCGCGTGCTGGCGGCCAGCGCGGCCGTGCTGCTGTGCTTCATCTTGCTGGCCTCGCGCCTGGTGTGGCTGCAGATCGTCCGGCACGAGGACCTGGACGAGCAGGCCGAGGCCAACCGCACGGCCATCGTCCCGATCGTGCCGAACCGCGGCCTGATCCTCGACCGCAACGGCATCGTGCTGGCCACCAACTACTCCGCCTACACGCTGGAGATCACGCCCTCGCGCCTGACGCGGCCGCTGGACACCGTCGTCGACGAGCTGTCGCGCGTGATCGACATCCAGCAGCGGGACCGCCGCCGCTTCAAGAAGCTGCTGGAGGAAAGCAAGAGCATCGATTCGCTGCCGCTTCGCACCAAGCTCACCGACGAGGAGGTCGCGCGCTTCACCGTGCAGCGCTTCCGCTTCCCGGGCGTGGAGATCAAGGCGCGGCTGTTCCGCAACTATCCCTGGGGCGAGCTCGCGAGCCACGCGATCGGCTACATCGGCCGCATCAACCAGCCCGAAAAGAAGCAGATGGAGGACTGGCCGGAGGACGAGCAGTCCAACTACCGCGGCACGGAATACATCGGCAAGCTGGGCATCGAGCAGAGTTTCGAAAAGCAGCTGCACGGCATCACCGGCGTCGAGCAGGTGGAGACGTCCGCAGGCGGGCGCGCGGTGCGCAAGCTGGCCAGCACACCCGCCACGCCCGGCAACACGGTCAAGCTGTCGATCGACATCAAGCTGCAGAAGCTGGTGGAGGACCTGTACGGCGACCGCCGCGGCGCGATGGTGGCGATCGACCCCAAGACGGGCGAGGTCCTCGCATTCGTCAGCAAGCCCACCTTCGATCCCAACCTGTTCGTGGACGGCATCGACCAGGAGAACTGGGCGGCGCTGAACGAATCGATCGACAAGCCGCTGCTCAACCGCGCGCTGCGCGGCACCTACCCGCCCGGCTCCACCTACAAGCCCTTCATGGCGCTGGCGGCGCTGGAGACGGGCAAGCGCCGGCCGGAACAGGTGATCAGCGATCCGGGCTACTTCTGGTTCGGCAACCACAAGTTCCGCGACGACAAGGAAGGCGGCCACGGCTCGGTGGACATGTACAAGTCCATCGTCCAGTCCTGCGACACCTACTACTACATGCTCGCCAACGACATGGGCGTGGACCTGATCCACGAGCAGCTGTCGCATTTCGGCTTCGGCGAAATCACGGGGATCGACATCCAGGGCGAATCCCGCGGGCTGCTGCCTTCCACCGAATGGAAGCGCAAGGCCTACAAGCGCCCGGAACAGCAGAAGTGGTACGCCGGCGAGACGATCTCGCTGGGCATCGGCCAGGGCTACAACAACTTCACGGTGCTGCAGATCGCCACCGCCACCGCGACGGTCGCCAACCCGCAGGGCGCGCGCATGAAGCCGCACATGGTGCGCGAGGTCGAGGACGTGGTGTCCAAGGAAACCAGGCAGATCGCGCCGCAGCAGGTCGGCCAGCTCACCGCGAAGCAGGAGAACCTCGCGATCATCCGCAAGGCGCTGGTCGGCGTGAACATCGAGGGAACGTCCGCGGCGGCCTTCCGCGGCGCCGGCTATTCGAGCGGCGGCAAGACCGGCACTGCGCAGGTCATCACGATCGCGCAGAACGCCAAGTACAAGGCCTCGGAGATGGAAGAGCGTCACCGCGACCACGCGCTCTTCATGGCCTACGCGCCCGCGGAAGACCCGAAGATCGCGATCGCGATGGTGGTGGAGAACGTGGGCTTCGGCGCCGCCAACGCCGCGCCGATCGTGCGCCGCGCCTTCGACTACTACCTGCTGGGACAATACCCGAGCGAGGAAGACATGGCCCTGGTGCGCCAGGGCAAGGCGACCACCCCGGTGGGCAAGCCGCGGCCGGCGGCCGAGTACGCCTGGCCACCCACCAACATGCCGGCTGGGCCCGCCTCGGTGGCCGGCGGTCCTGGCAGCTCCGCGTCGCCCGCCGCCGCCGTCGCGCAGGCGCAGACGGTGGCCGCCGCGTTTTCACCGTTGGGCACCGCCACCACGGGCACGCCGACCGCGGGCACCACCTTCGTGCCGCGCTGGCGCGAGCCGGCGCCGCTGGCCGCTAGAGCGCCGCAGGCACGGTCATCGGCCGCTCGGGCCACTCCGCCGGCACGCTAGGCGTGATGCCCGAGGCCTGCAGCAGCCAGGCGCTCACCGCTTCCGGCATCGCCAGCACGTGGCCAGGGAAGGGCCCCGCGGGGAACCCGACGTGGCCGCCCTGCGCCGGCTGCCACAAGGTCACGCTGGCCGCCACCTCCTCCGGCCGCGGCAGGCTGGACACCGGGATGAAGGGATCGTTGCACGAGTTCATCGCCAGCGCCGGGATGCGGATGCGCTGCAGGTGCGGCTTGGCCGAGGCGCGCGCCCAGTAGTCCTCGGTGTTGGTGAAGCCGTGCACCGGCGCGGTGAAGATGTTGTCGAATTCGTAGAGGTCGCGGGCCTGCAGCAGCGCATCGCGGTCGAACAGGCCCGGATGCTGCGACCACTTGTGCAGCGCCTTGGGCTTCATGGTGCGCAGGAACATCGTCGTGTACACCATGCGGTTGAAGCCATGGCCGATCGCGTGGCCGCCCGCGGCCAGGTCCAGCGGCGAGCACACGGCGGCCACGGCGGACACCACCCGGCCCGCGTCGTCCCCGTTCTCGCCCGCCCAGCGCAGCAGCGCATTGCCGCCGAGCGACACGCCCACGGCGACGATCGGCCCCGGGTGCCGCTGGCGCAGGCCACGCAGGATGAAGTCGATCTCCTCGTGGTCTCCCGAGTGGTAGGCGCGCGGCGCCAGGTTCATCTCGCCGCTGCAGCCGCGGAAGTGCGGCACCACGAAGGTGAGCTTGCCGCGCCAGGCGACGTCGGCGAAGGCTTCCGAGTAATGGCTGCGCGACGAGCCTTCCAGGCCGTGGAACAGCACCACCAGCGGCCGCCGGGGGGACACGTCGGTGTCCAGGAAGTCGAGGTCGACGAAGTCGCCGTCGGGCGTGGTCCAGCGCTCGCGCCGGTATTCCGGCACCGGTCCGCGCGTGCGGCGGGCGAACACCGCCGGCCAGATCGTCTGCGCGTTGCCGCCGGGCAGCCACCAGGGCGCCCGGTAGTTGCGGATGAAGTCGCTAGTGAAGGACCGATGGCGCATCGGACACTTCCTGGATTTCGCTGGTGGTGCCGGGACTGGCGTGGTGCGCCACCAGCCGCCAGCCCTGGGCCGTGCGGTGGTAGACGTTGGTCGCGATCACCCAGGCGACGCTGGGCCCGGCGGCGGTGAGCACCTCCACCCGCTCGAGCACGTTGTGCACGCTGCTGCCGACCGCCACCGTCTTGCGCACGCGCTCGGGCCAGGCGCGGACGCTTCCGCCGTCGCTGAACATCGATTCGAAGGTGGCGCGGATGGCGGTGGCGCCCACCACGCGCGGCCCGCCCGGGTGGATGCAGACGATGTCGTCCTCGTCGGCCCAGCAGGACATGAGCTTGTCGATGTCCCCGCGCTGGAGGGCATCGTAGAAGGCGGCTTCGATGTCATCGGCGTCGCCTTCGAGGTTGGCGGCCTGGATCTTGGACTTTCGCATCGACAAATGAGCGGTGATGCGGCCATTGTGCCGAAGGCCGGTCAGCCGAGCCAGCGGTGCACCGTGTCGCGCACGTCCTGTTGTGCTGCTTGCCACACCAGTTCGGGCGGGGCCACGTGGATGCCGGGCGGCGCCGCGCGCAGCGCCTCCGCCAGCATCTCGGCGACCTTGACGGCGCGAACCGGCTGCTCGCTGGAAGGCACCATGTACTTGAAGATGCCCAGCATCCAGTGGGCAAGCCGTGCCAGCACGTTGGGGTGCGCCGGCTGCGCGGGCTTCTGGGCGGAGCGCAGGATCAACAGGCGCTCGAAACCGAGCGCGGCCACCTCCTGTTCGTCCAGGGTGGCCAGTCCGCGCTTGAGGGCCTCGGGCAGCTGCCCCGGCAAGTGCGGCAGCACGATCGCCAGGGTGTGCACGCCGCCCGCGCGCATCCAGCGCGCCAGCGCCGGCAACTGCTGCGGCGTCGGCGTCCACAGCGCCCGCTCCCGTTCGTTGAACATGCGTGGCGGATCGAACAGCACCACGGCCACGTCGGCGGCGGCAGGCGGCCACTGCTGTGGAGATGCGGAGGGGACCAGGGTCGTGCGCACCCCGCGCAGCGCGGCGGTGATGGGCTCGCGCGCCAGCACCTGCGTCAGCGCGAAACCGGACGAGCCCGCCAGTCGCCGCAGCACCTCGTTGCCGAGCACCCCGGTGGCCCCGGCGATGAGCAGGCGCGGCTTCGCCACGGATGGCGTGGCGCGGGCCGCGGCCCGCAGGACTTGAAGCGCCTCCTGGCCCATCCCATCTATGCTAACTTCGCTGACTCTCGCCGAGACAAGGAACCGACATGAAGAAGTGGCTGCTGATCCTCGCCTTGCTTTCGATGCTGACCGGTTGTGGATACAACCAGTTCCAGCAGCTGGACGAACAGACCAAGTCCGCCTGGAGCGAGGTCCTGAACCAGTACCAGCGACGCGCCGACCTGGTTCCCAACCTGGTGGCCACGGTCAAGGGGGAAGCGAACTTCGAGCAGGAGACCCTGACCAAGGTGATTGAGGCGCGCGCGAGGGCCACCGCCGTGCAGGTCACGCCCGAGACGCTCAACAACCCCGAGGCCTTCCAGAAGTTCCAGCAGGCGCAGGGCGAACTCTCCAGCGCGCTGTCGCGGCTGCTGGTGGTCAGCGAGCGCTATCCCACGCTGCAGGCCAGCCAGGGCTTCCGCGACCTCCGCGTGGCACTGGAGGGCACCGAGAACCGCATCACCGTCGCCCGCAACCGCTACATCCAGGCGGTGCAGCAGTACAACGTGCTGTCGCGCAGCTTCCCGACCAACCTGACGGCGATGGTCTTCGGCTACAAGCCCAAGGCGAGCTTCACCGTGCAGAACGAGGCCCAGATCTCGGTCCCGCCGACGGTGGAATTCGGCAAGCCCGCGGCCCCCGCACCGGTTGCGCCGTCCCCTTCCGCTCCCGCCAGCACCACGCTGACGCGCTGACCCGTTGAAACGGCTGCTGGCCTTCGTCCTGGCGCTGCTCGCCCTCGGGCAGGCGGCGGCGCAGGGCGTGCTGCCCGTTCCCGAGCTCACCGCGCGCGTCATCGACCAGACCGGCACGCTGGACGCGATCCAGCGCAAGGGGCTGGAGGAGAAGCTGGCCGCCTTCGAGCAGAAGAAGGGCACGCAGATCGTCGTGCTGGTGGTGCCCACCACCCAGCCGGAGGACATCGCCAGCTACGGCAACCGCGTCGGCAACACCTGGAAGATCGGCCGCAAGGAGGTCGGCGACGGGATCCTCGTCGTCGTCGCCAAGGACGATCGCAAGGTGCGCATCGAGGTCGCCAAGACACTGGAAGGCGCTGTCCCCGACCTGGCGGCGAAGATGATCATCGACGACGCGATCACGCCGAAGTTCCGCCAGGGCGACTTCGCGGGCGGCCTGCAGGCCGGCGTGGACCAGCTGATCGCACGCATCAGTGGCGAGGCACTCCCCGCCCCGAAGCAGCCGGCGTCGCAGCAGCGGGGCGGCGGCGAGGGCTTCGATTTCTTCAACCTTGCGATCCTGCTGTTCTTCGCGGTGCCCATCGTCGGCGGCGTGTTGCGCGGCATCCTGGGCCGCAAGCTGGGATCGGTCGCAACCGGCGGCGGCATCGGCGTGCTCGCCCTGCTGTTCACCTCCAGCCTGGTGATCGCGGCGATCGCCGGCGTGGCCGGCCTGCTGTTCTCGCTGCTGTCCGGCGGCGGTCCCTTCGGCGGCCGTCGCGGCGGCCATGGGCCCATCATCTTTCCCGGCGGCGGGTGGGGCGGCGGTGGCGGAGGAGGAGGCGGCGGCTGGGGTGGCGGCGGTGGTTTCGGCTCCGGCGGCGGCGGCGATTTCGGCGGCGGCGGCGCCTCGGGAGACTGGTGATGGGCAACCGGCTGCAACGCATCCTGAAGCATCGCTGGCACGACGAGGCGGACACCCGCCGCGCGATTCCGCCGGCAACCCTGGAGCGGCTGGCCGCGCAGGTCGCCGACAGCGAGCGGCGGCACACCGGCGAGATCCGCATCTACGTCGAGGCGGGGCTTCCCATGAGCTACCTGTGGCGCGGCGCCACGGCCCGGGAGCGTGCGATCGCCATGTTCGGCAAGCTGGGCGTGTGGGACACCGCTCAGAACAACGGAGTGCTGATCTACCTGCTGCTGGCCGAGCATGCGATCGAGATCGTGGCCGACCGCGGCCTGAGCGATCAAGTGGATGCTGCGCAATGGCAGCAGATCGTGCGGGGCATGGGCGAGGCCTTCCGCGCCGGGCGCTACCAGGAAGGACTGGAACAGGCGGTGCAGGCGGTCGACGCGCTGCTCGTACGGCACTTTCCCGCGGCTGCCGGTGCGGCGAACCCCAACGAGCTGCCGGACGAGCCGGTGCTCGGCTGACGCTCAGTCGCGCACTTCGCCGTTCGGGCGCAGCAGCGCCATGCCCACGTAGCTGCCGCCGTGGCGGAAGTTGGGCTTGAAGTCCACCACGTAGCCGCCCGCGTCGTAGCGGCCCAGCCCCGAGAGGGAGCGATGCAGCGAGGCACGCGTGACCTCCCGGCCCGAACGCCGCATCCCCTCGACCAGGACCTTGGCCGCGATGCAGGACTCGAGCGCCGTGACCGACATCGCCTCCTTCTGCCCGGAGGCCTGCCAGGCGTCGCCGCACTCCTTGACCACCGGCACGCTCTGCGCGCGCGGCGGCGGCACCGTGATCGCCACCGACACGCCGGTGGCGTCGGGCCCCAGCGCCTTGGCGAGCTGGCTGGCGCCGGCGAAGGAGAGGCTGGTGACCATGGTCGCGCGGTGCGCCGCCTTGAGCTTCTTGATCATCTGCGCCGCCGGCGCGTACAGCGTCGTCACCACCAGCACGTTGGGATCGGAGGCGACCACGTCCTTGAAGTTCGCTTCCGTGATCTCCGCGTTGCGCTTGATCGCCACCGACACGGGGGTGCGGTTGAACTTGGTCAGGACCTTGGCCACGGTGTCGAAGTTCTGCTTGCCCACCGTGTCGTCGTAGTGCAGCACCGTCACCTTGGTCGAACCCAGGTTGCCCCAGAAGTTGATGATCTTGTTGATCTCGTCCTCGTAGGTCGCGCGCACCGTGTACACGTATTCGTTCTGCTTGCGGATGGTGTCTGCGCCGGTGAAGGGCGCGAAGAACGGTACCTTGTGTTCCATCACGGTGGGCATCGCCGGGATGCTCAGCGTCGACGACGCATAGCCGAAGAGCGCGACCACGTTCTGTTCATTCACCAGCTTCTGCGTGTTCTCCGCCGACTGCTTGGTGTCGTTGCGGTCGTCGAGCGTCACCAGTTTCAGCTTGCCCTGCGGCAGGCCGCCGGCGTCGTTGACCTTCTTGAAGTACGCCAGCGCGCCGTTGCGGATGTCGTTGCCGAGTTCGGCATTGCCGCCGGTCAGCGGCGCGGATTGCCCGACCACGATGTCCTGGGCGAGGGCGGGGGCCGCTGCGACCAGCAGCGTGCAGGCGAGGATGCGCATGAAATCTCCCACGGGCGCGCCCTTGTGGACGCTGTGACAGAAGGTTACCTTGCCTGTGCCGCGCTGGCTCCCCCTTTGTGACCACCGCGCAACGGATGAGCTATGCAGCCAATGGCCTACAGCGTCCGACAAGCTCCGTCCACAACGCGGCCCGCGCCCTGCGAGAACACTGTGGAACCCATCCAGTCATTTTAATTCGATGCAGCAAGCCTGGCCTCAAGTTCTCTGGGTCGCGCGCCACGGGCAGAGCGCGGGCAACGTCGCGCGCGATGCCGCGGAGGCCGCCGGCCATGCGTGGATCGACGTGGAGTTCCGCGACATCGACACACCGCTGTCCGAGCTGGGCGTGCAGCAGTCGCTCGCACTCGGCCAGTGGTTCGGCCAGTTGCCAGCCAGGGAGCGCCCGCAAGTCGTCGTGTGCTCGCCCTATGTGCGCGCGCGCGACACGGCGCGGCTCCTGATGGAACAGGCGGGCCTGCGCAACGGCCACGAAGTGCGCCTGCGCGTGGACGAGCGCCTGCGCGAAAAGGAATTCGGCCTGCTGGATCGCCTGACGCGCCACGGCATCCGCCAGAAGTATCCCGAGCTGGACGAGCAGCGGGCGCACGTCGGAAAGTTCTACTTCCGTCCCCCGGGCGGCGAGAGCTGGTGCGACGTGATCCTGCGGCTGCGCAGCCTCACCGAAATGATGGCGCGTGAGCACGGCGGCGAGCGCGTGCTGGTGGTGGCGCATCAGGTGATCGTCAACTGCATGCGCTACCTCATCGAGGACCTGGACGAGGCGAAGATCCTCGCCATCGACAAGATGGGCGACGTGCCTAATTGCGCGGTCACCGCCTACCGCATGGATGCAGCGGCGCGCTGCCTGGTGCCGGAACTCGTGAATTTTGTCGCACCCCTGGTGGAGACGGGCACGCCTGTCACCGCCGCCCCCGACGCCCAGGCCGCGCCCAAGCCATGAGCGGTCCCGTGCTGCACACGGTGGACGACGCGCTGCTGCGCGCCTGGCCGCTGCCCGAAGCGGAGGAAGACGGTGACAAGGAACGCCGCGGCCGCGTCCTCGTGGTGGCGGGCAGCCGCGAAATGCCGGGCGCCGCCGTGCTCGCGGGCACCGCTGCGCTGCGCGCCGGTGCCGGCAAGCTGGTGATCGCCACGCCGCAGTCGGCCGCGCTCACCGTGGCCGGCGCGGTGCCGGAGGCGCGCGTGATCGCCCTGCCGGAGGCGTCCGACGGCGGCCCGGCCTTCACCGGGCTCGCGGACCTGCAGGCGATCGCCGCCGACACCGCTGCCGTGCTGGTCGGCCCCGGGATGATCGGGGCCAAGTCCACGATCGCCTTCGTGCAGCGGCTGCTGCCCCTGTGCCGCGATGCCGTCGTGCTGCTCGATGCACTGGCGATGGATCTCGTGCTGTCGGTGCGCCGCTTCGAGCAGCCGGTGCTGCTGACGCCGCACGCCGGCGAGATGGCGCACCTGACGGGCCGGGACAAGGAAGACCTGCAGGACGAACCCTGCGACATCGCGCTGCGCCAGGCAGCCGCATGGAATGCCACCGTCGTGATGAAGGGCCCGACCACCTGCATCGCGGCACCCGACCGGCGCCTGTGGTCCCACAGCGCGCACGCACCGGGACTCGGCACTTCGGGCTCCGGCGACGTGCTGGCCGGCCTGATCGCCGGGCTGGCGGCACGCGGCGCATCCGCCGAGCAAGCCGCAGTCTGGGGCGTGGCGCTGCACGCACGCGCCGGCCAGGCGCTGGCCGACCGCATGGGGGTCATCGGCTACCTCGCGCGCGAACTGGCGGCGCAGGTGCCGGCCTCGATGGCGGCGTTGTCGCCGCAAGCGCCTGATTAGGGCCGCGGCGCGGCCCTTGAGCGGCCGAACCTGTCCTGCACGGGCCGCCGCTTCCGGCTTGCGGCTACTTCTTCTGGCGGAACCTGCGCAATGCGGCAAGCTGGGCCGCCATCACGGCCAGCTCCGATTGCGCCCGGGCGAGGTCGATCTCGCTCTTCGCGTTCCGCAAGGCCTCCTCGGCCGCCGCCCGCGCCTCGTTGGCCTTCTCCTCGTCCAGGTCCTGGCCGCGGATGGCGGTGTCCGACAGCACGGTCACCCGGTTCGGCTGCACCTCGAGGATGCCGCCGGCGATGAACACGAACTCCTCGCTTCCATCCGGCTTCTCGATGCGCACCGAGCCGGGCCTGATCCGCGTGATCAGCGGCGTGTGGCGCGGGTAGATGCCGAGCTCACCCGCCTCGCCGGGCAGGACCACGAACCGCGCCTCCCCGGAGTAGATGGACTCGTGCGCGCTCACGACGTCGACGTGCAGGGTGTGCGTGGGGTCGGTCATGCCCGCGTTTGTACGCGATGGCGCGCCGGGCGTCACGCGCGCGCGGCCAAGAAAAAAGCCCCGTGACTTGCGGCACGGGGCTTAGGGCGCTGGTTTTTAGCGCGTTCTTATCCGGTACTTTACTTCTTCTGGCGGTACTTTTGCAGCGCAGCGAGCTGGGCCGCCATGACGGCCAGTTCCGACTGCGCCTTCGCGATGTCGATGTCGCTCTTGGCGTTCTTCAGGGCCTCTTCCGCGGCCGCGCGGGCCTCGTTGGCCTTTTCCTCGTCCAGGTCCTTGCCGCGGATGGCGGTGTCGGACAGGACGGTGACGCGGTTGGGCTGCACTTCCAGGATGCCGCCGGCGACGAAGACGAATTCCTCGCCACCATCGGCGCGCTCGATGCGCACCGAGCCGGGCTTCACCCGGGTGATCAGCGGCGTGTGGCGCGGGTAGATGCCGAGTTCGCCGGCTTCACCGGGCAGCGCGACGAATCGCGCCTCGCCGGAGAAGATGGACTCCTCGGCGCTCACCACGTCGACGTGGATGGTGTGCGTGGTCTCTGCCATGGCTTAGGCCGCCAGCTTCTTGGCCTTCTCGAAGGCTTCGTCGATGGTGCCGACCATGTAGAAGGCCTGCTCGGGCATGTGGTCGCACTCGCCGGCCAGGATCATCTTGAAGCCGCGGATGGTCTCCGCCAGCGGCACGTACTTGCCGGGCGAGCCGGTGAACACTTCGGCCACGTGGAAGGGCTGCGACAGGAAACGCTGGATCTTGCGGGCGCGGGCCACGGCCAGCTTGTCTTCCGGCGCCAGTTCGTCCATGCCCAGGATGGCGATGATGTCGCGCAGTTCCTTGTAGCGCTGCAGCGTCTGCTGCACCGAGCGGGTGGTGTCGTAGTGCTCTTCGCCGACCACATTGGGGTCGACCTGGCGGCTGGTGGAGTCCAGCGGGTCGATGGCCGGGTAGATGCCCAGCGAGGCGATGTCACGCGACAGCACCACGGTGGCGTCCAGGTGGGCGAAGGTGGTGGCGGGCGACGGGTCGGTCAGGTCGTCCGCGGGAACGTACACGGCCTGGATCGAAGTGATCGATCCGACCTTGGTCGACGTGATCCGTTCCTGCAGGCGGCCCATTTCCTCGGCCAGCGTCGGCTGGTAGCCCACGGCGGAAGGCATCCGGCCCAGCAGCGCGGACACTTCGGTGCCGGCCAGCGTGTAGCGATAGATGTTGTCCACGAAGAACAGCACGTCGCGGCCTTCGTCGCGGAAGGATTCGGCGATGGTCAGGCCGGTCAGGGCCACGCGCAGGCGGTTGCCCGGGGGCTCGTTCATCTGGCCGTACACCATGGCCACTTTCGACTCGCCCAGGTTGTCCAGGTTCACGACGCCGGAGTCGGCCATCTCGTGATAGAAGTCGTTGCCTTCGCGGGTGCGTTCACCCACGCCGGCGAACACCGACAGGCCCGAGTGCGCCTTGGCGATGTTGTTGATCAGCTCCATCATGTTGACGGTCTTGCCGACGCCGGCACCGCCGAACAGGCCGACCTTGCCGCCCTTGGAGAACGGGCACATCAGGTCGATCACCTTGATGCCGGTTTCCAGCAGTTCCTGCGACGGCGACAGTTCGTCGTAGGCAGGAGCCTTGCGGTGGATCGGGGCGGTCAGGGTCTGGTCGACCGGACCGCGCTCGTCGATCGGGTTGCCCAGCACGTCCATGATCCGGCCCAGCGTGGCCTTGCCCACGGGCACGGTGATGGCGGCGCCGGTGTTGTAGACCATCGAGCCGCGGCGCAGGCCGTCGGACGAACCCAGCGCGATGGTGCGCACCACGCCGTCACCCAGCTGCTGCTGCACTTCCAGCGTCAGCGCGCTGCCATCCATCTTCAGCGCGTCGTACACGCGCGGCATGTGCTCGCGCGGGAACTCGACGTCGACGACGGCGCCGATGCACTGGACGATTTTTCCTTGAACTTGAGCCATTTGTTGCCCCGTAAATTTAAACAGCCGCCGCCCCAGACACGATCTCCGAAAGTTCCTTCGTGATCGCGGCCTGGCGCGTCTTGTTGTAGACCAGCTTGAGTTCGCCGATGAGGTTGCCGGCGTTGTCGGTGGCGGCCTTCATGGCCACCATGCGCGCGGACTGCTCGGACGCCATGTTCTCGGCCACCGCCTGGTACACCAGCGCCTCGACGTAGCGAAGCAGCAGTTCGTCGATCACCGTCTGCGCGTCCGGCTCGTAGATGTAGTCCCAGCCGTGCTCGCCGCCCGTTTCCTTGGCTTCCGCTTCCATCCTGGCTGCGGACAGGGGCAGCAGCTGCTCCACCACCGGTTCCTGGCGCATCGTGTTGATGAAGCGGGTGTACGAGATGTACACGGCGCTCAGCTTGCCCTCGGCGTACTGGTCCAGCAGCACCTTCACCGGGCCGATCAGGCGCTCGAGGTGCGGCGTGTCGCCCAGCTGGGTGACATGCGACACGACCTGTGCGCCGATGCGGTTCAGGAAGCCCAGGCCCTTGTTGCCGATGGCCACGGTCTGCACCGCCGAACCCGCGCCCTGCAGTTCGCGCAGCTTCTGCGTGACCGCGCGCAGCACGTTGGTATTGAGGCCGCCGCACAGTCCCTTGTCGGTGGAGACCACGATGATGCCCGCCGCCTTCACGTCGTTCGTCTTCATGAACGCGTGCGTGTACTCCGGGTTGGCCTTGCCGAGGTTGGCGGCGATGTTGCGAACCTTCTCGCTGTAAGGCCGGGCGGAACGCATCCGCTCCTGCGCCTTGCGCATCTTGCTCGCGGCCACCATTTCCATGGCCTTGGTGATCTTCTTGGTGTTCTCCACCGATTTGATCTTGCCGCGAATTTCCTTGCCTGCAGCCATTGCCGTCTTCCTTGGGTTGCTGGCTTAAGCGAAGGTTTTCTTGAACGCTTCGATGGCAGCGGTGAGCTGGCCTTCGGCGTCCTTGTCCATCGCCCGGTCGTTTTCCAGCTTGGTCAGCAGACCAGCGTGCTTGTCCTTCAGCCAGCCGTGCAGGCCGCTTTCGAAGGCCAGGACGCGCTTGACGTCGAGGTCGTCGAAGTAGCCCTTGTTCACCGCGAACAGCGAAGCGGCCATCAGCGAGATGGGCAGCGGGCTGTACTGGGGCTGCTTGAGCAGTTCCGTCACGCGCGCGCCGCGGTCCAGCTGCTTGCGCGTGGCCGCGTCGAGGTCGGATGCGAACTGCGCGAAGGCGGCCAGTTCACGGTACTGCGCCAGGTCGGTACGGATACCGCCGGACAGCGACTTGATCAGCTTGGTCTGGGCGGCACCGCCGACGCGCGACACCGAGATACCCGCGTTGATGGCGGGACGGATGCCGGCGTTGAACAGGTTGGTTTCCAGGAAGATCTGGCCGTCGGTGATCGAGATCACGTTGGTCGGCACGAACGCGGACACGTCGCCGGCCTGCGTCTCGATGATGGGGAGCGCGGTCAGCGAACCGGTCTTGCCCTTGACTTCACCCTTGGTGAACTGCTCGACGTAGTGCTCGTTCACGCGCGCGGCGCGCTCCAGCAGGCGGCTGTGGAGATAGAACACGTCGCCGGGATACGCTTCGCGGCCCGGGGGGCGGCGCAGCAGCAGCGAGACCTGGCGGTAGGCGACGGCCTGCTTGGACAGGTCGTCATAGATGATCAGCGCGTCCTGGCCGCGGTCGCGGAAGTACTCGCCCATCGTGCAGCCGGAGTACGCGGAAACGTACTGCATGGCGGCGGACTCGGACGCGGAAGCGGCGACGACGATGGTGTATTCCATCGCGCCGTGCTGCTCCAGCGCGCGCACGATGTTCTTGATCGTGGACGCCTTCTGCCCGATGGCGACGTACACGCAGGTCATGTTCTGACCCTTCTGGTTGATGATCGTGTCGACCGCGACGGCGGACTTGCCGGTCTGGCGGTCGCCGATGATCAGTTCGCGCTGGCCCCGGCCGATCGGCACCATGGAGTCGATGGCCTTCAGGCCGGTCTGCACCGGCTGGTCGACCGACTTGCGGGCGATCACGCCCGGGGCGACCTTCTCGATCACGTCCGTCATGCGGGCGTTGATCGGGCCCTTGCCGTCGATCGGCTGGCCCAGGGCATTCACCACGCGGCCGATCAGTTCGGGGCCGACGGGCACTTCGAGAATGCGGCCCGTGCACTTGACGGTGTCGCCTTCGGAGATGTGCTCGTATTCGCCCAGGATCACAGCGCCGACGGAGTCGCGCTCGAGGTTCAGGGCCAGGCCGAACGTGGGGGTGCCGTCGGCGGTGGACGGGAACTCCAGCATTTCGCCGGCCATGGCGTCGGACAGGCCGTGCACGCGGACGATGCCGTCGGTCACGGACAGCACGGTGCCCTGGTTGCGGATGTCGGCGCTGGCGGCCAGGCCTTCGATCCGGCTCTTGATCAGTTCGGAAATTTCAGCGGGATTGAGCTGCATGACTCTGTCCTTTGGAGGCTGCGGCATCAAGCCGTCAGCGCGACTTTCATTTGTTCCAGGCGGGCCTTCACCGAGGTGTCCAGCACCTCGTCGCCCACCACCACGCGGATGCCGCCGATGAGGGACGGATCTTCCTGCACGGTGAGATTGAGCTTACGGCCAAACCGCTTCTCGAGTGCCTGGGCCACACCGCCGAGCTGGTCGGCGGCGATGGGGAAGGCGCTGTAGACCACGGCATCCGAAGTGCCCCCCAGCGCGTTCTTCATCTCGCGGAACTGCTGGGCCACTTCGGGCAGGGCCACGAGGCGGCCGTTGTCGATGACGGTGCGCAGGAAGTTCTGGCCCGCCGGCGGCAGCTGCACGCGAGCGACCTCGGAGACGAGGTCGAACACCTGGCGCTTGTCCACCTTGGGGTTGCCTGCGTACTGAAGCAGCTGGGGATTGCCCGCCACTGCGGCGAGCGCGTCCAGCCACTGCGTGGTGCCGTTCAGGTCGTTCTTGGACGACTGGAACAGCGCCTCGGCGTACGGGCGGGCGATGGTGGCGAGTTCAGCCATGGCCTTCGTTCCTTATTGCAGCTCGGTCTGCAGGCGGTTGAGCAGCTCGGCGTGCACGCCGGGATTCACTTCCTTGCGGAGGATCTGCTCGGCGCCCTTGACGGCCAGCGCGGCGACCTGCTCGCGCAGGGCTTCACGGGCCTTCACGGTCTGCTGCTCGGCTTCGGCTCGGGCGGCGGCGATGATCTTGTTCGCCTCTTCGGTCGCGCGGCCCTTGGCCTCCTCGACGATCCCCTGGGCGCGGCGCTCGGCGTCGGCCAGCAGGGCGGCGGTCTCGGTGCGCGACTTGGCCAGTTCCTGTTCCACGCGACGGTCGGCGGCGGCGAGTTCGGACTTCGCCTTGTCGGCAGCGGCCAGGCCTTCCGCGATCTTGCGGGCGCGCTCGTCGAGCGCCGCGGCGATCGGCGGCCACACGAACTTCATCGTGAACCCGACCAGGATCAGGAACACGATCACCTGAATGATGAGGGTGCCGGTGATGCTCACTTGTTCATCCTTGCTCCCGGTGCGGTGCGCGCCAGGAAATGGGTTGGCGAAAGGATGGGACTTCTTACTTCGGCAGGTTGGCGATCTGGCCCAGGAACGGGTTGGCGGTGGCGAACCACAGCGCGATGCCGGTGCCGATGATGAACGCGGCGTCGATCAGGCCGGCCAGCAGGAACATCTTGGTCTGCAGTTCGTTCATCAGCTCGGGCTGGCGGGCAGCCGATTCGAGGTACTTGCTGCCCATGATGCCGATGCCGATGCAGGCGCCGATGGCACCCAGACCGATGATCAGGCCGGCGGCCAGGGCGACAAAGCTGATAACTTCCATGATTGCTCCTAGGGACTTTGGTGGTTGACGAGAAAAGAAGAAAACGGAAAAAGAACTTCTAGCTGACCGGATGACCTGGGTCGCCTGCCACCGCGGAACCGGCTTTGCCGGGCCGCTGGTGGCGCCCCCTTGAGGGCGAGGCGCCGCAGGCGCTTCGGGGGTGGGCCATGTCAATGCGCGTCGTGGGCCTGGCCGACGTACACGAGTGTCAGCATCATGAACACGAAGGCCTGCAGGGTGATGATCAGGATGTGGAAGATCGCCCAGGCCGAGCCCGCGATGATGTGGCCGATGGCCAGGCCGATGCCGGTGGCGTTCAGCGAGAAGGCGCCGCCCATCAGGGCGATCAGCAGGAAGATCAGTTCTCCGGCGTACATGTTGCCGAACAACCGCATGCCGTGCGACACGGTCTTGGCGACGAACTCGATGATCTGCATCAGGAAGTTGAACGGCCACAGCAGCGGGTGGCTTCCGAAGGGCGCGGTGAACAGCTCGTGCACCCAGCCGCCCAAGCCCTTGATCTTGATGTTGTAGATCAGGCAGACCAGCAGCACGGACAGCGACAGGCCCATGGTGATGGACAGGTCGGCGGTCGGCACGACGCGCATGTAGGCGTGCTCGGGGTCATGGCCCGCCGCGCCGAAGATCTTCTGCCAGAGGTAGGGGAAGAGGTCGACCGGGAACAGGTCCATCGCGTTCATCACGAAGATCCAGATGAACACGGTCAGCGCGAGCGGCGCCACGAACTTGCGGCTGGTCGCGTTGTGCACGATGCCCTTGGCCTGGGCGTCGACCATCTCCACCAGGATCTCCACCGCCGCCTGGAAGCGCCCCGGCACCCCGGAGGTCGCGGTGCGCGCCGCCTTCCACAGGAAGAAGCAGGTGAGCACGCCCAGCAGGATCGCCCAGAACAGCGAGTCCCAGTTGAAGACGGAGAAATCGACGACGTTGGCAGGCTTCTTGTTCTGCCAGAACGTCAGGTGGTGGACGATGTATTCACCCGCGGTCGGACCGTGCCCCGCGGCAGTGCTTTCAGCAGCCATGTTTCTTTCAGCTCGATTTCGTCTTGGGACGCGGCGCGAACGCCAGCGCAATCCAGTAAACCTTCATTGCGAGGACCAGGCCGATCAGCAATGCTGGCCAGCTCAGTCCCGCCACCAGCCTCGGCGCCGCCACCAGCATGGCGAACGTCAAGGCGATCTTCACCATCTCCCAGAGCAGGAATCCGACCGCTGCGGTTCCCGCGTTGTGAGATGCAAACCTTCCGGTCAGTCCCCGGGCAAACACCGCCGCGGGCACCAGCACGGCCAGAGCTCCGTACGCGACGGACCATCCGACGTTTTGCTTTCCGGTCAGCAGCCACGCCAGCAGCGCGGCCACCAGGCCCATTCCCGCCTGCCCCGCCACCACCCACCACGGGGACACCGGGGGGTTCTGCTCACGCACGCGTCGGGCCTCTTCGGCGCTCAACGGCTGGACGGGAAAGGCTTCCTCCTGGTCTTCAGGCAGCGGCGCGACTCTTCTTGTTGGCATGGTCCGCCGCGGTAAGCCCTGAAAATTTTGGAAAGCCTCCCATTATAAGTAGAAACCCAGGTCGGGCCCAAGCCCCCCGACGATGAGCAGGCATGGCGCCGGCAATGACATGTTCCGGCGCGCACAATCCGCGCGCATCCACGCCGAGAAGATCCATGCGCAACCTGCTCGTTTTCCTGCACCTCGCCGCCGCCGTCTTCTGGATGGGCGGCATGGCCTTCATGGTGCTCGCGTTGCGCCCGGCCGCCCACGCGCAGCTGCAGCCGCCGCAACGGCTGACCCTGATGCTGCAGGTGATGCGCCGCTTCTTCACCGTCGTCATCGCCAGCATCGTGGTGCTGCTCGCCACCGGCGGGCCGCTGCTGATGCAGGTGCCCGGCGCGCAGGCGCCGCGCGGCTGGCACGTGATGGCCGGCCTGGGCGTGTTGATGGTGCTGGTGTTCGGCCACATCTTCTTCGGGCCGTTCCGGCGCGCGCGCGCCGCCGTCGCCGCGCAGGACTGGCCGGAAGGCGGCAGGCGCATGAACCAGATCGCGCTGCTGGTGAAGGTCAACCTCGCGATCGGATGGATCGCGATCGCTGCGGTCTTGCTGTGGCGATGAAGCGGGCGATGGCATGGGTCGTCGGCCTGGTGTTCTGGGCCGTGACGGTGCACGCCAATCCTTACTTCGACCCGACGAAGCCGCATCACACGCCGGACGGTTTCCGCAATCCCGCCGGGGTGCAGGTCGACAAGCCCCTGTCCTGGCTGCTGCGCTGGCGCATCGACGCCCTGCGCGACGGCCTGCCGCCGCCGCCGCAGCAGGCCACGCCGGTCGCGCTGCCGGAACTCCGCTTGCTGCGTGCCAACACGGCGCCGGTGCGGCGGGCCGGCGCGCAGGCGGCGGTGCCGCCGCTGCCTTCGGTGACCTGGATCGGCCACGCGACCGTGCTGGTGCAGTCGGGCGGCCTCAACATCCTGACCGATCCCGTCTTCAGCGACCGCGCCTCGCCGGTGAGCTTCCTGGGCCCGCGGCGCGAACAGCCGCCGGGCGTCGCCCTGGAAGACTTGCCCGCGATCGACGTCGTGGTGATCTCGCACAACCACTACGACCATCTCGATCGCCTGAGCGTGGTGCAGCTGAACGAGCGCGCGCGCGGCCACACGCTCTTCCTGGTGCCGCTGGGCCTCAAGCCGTTCTTCACGCAATTGGGAATCGGCAACGTGATCGAGCTGGACTGGTGGGACATCCACACGCACGAAGGCGTGCAGTTCCACCTGGTGCCGGTGCAGCACTGGTCCGCCCGTGGCCTGGGCGACCGCAACCAGACCCTGTGGGGCGGCTGGGCGGTGTTCGCGCCCGACCTGCGCTGGTACTTCTCCGGCGACGCCGGGTACAGCCGCCACTTCAAGGAAACACGGGACAAGCTCGCGCCGCACGCGCGGAATGGATCGCTGTTCGACGTCGCGCTGCTGGCGATCGGCGCCTACGAGCCGCGCTGGTTCATGAAGGAGCAGCACATGAACCCGGCCGAAGCCGTGCAGGCGCACCACGACCTGGCCGCGCGCCGCAGCCTGGGCATCCACTGGGGCACCTTCGCGCTCACCGACGAGGCGCTGGACCAGCCGCCGCACGACCTGGCGCTGGCGCGGGCGCAGCGAGGGCTGGCCGAGCAGGACTTCTTCGTGCTGCCCATCGGCGGCACCTGGTGGCCGGCGGGCGCGCCCGCCGCCTTGCCGAAGCAGTGACAATGGCGGCCATGAGCAACGACATTCCCGCCCTGCCCTGCTGGCTCAACGGCCGCATGGGCACCTTGCAGGACACCAAGGTGAGCGTGCTGGACCGCGGCTTCATCTTCGGCGACGGCGTCTACGAAGTGGTGCCTTGCTACGAAGGCCGCCCGTTCCGCTTCGAAGAGCACATGGACCGGCTGGACCGCAGCCTGGGCGAACTGCGCATCCGCAACCCGATGGACCGCGGCGCCTGGCGCCACCTGATCGACCAGCTGGTCCTCGCCTATGCGCAGCACGTAGGCAAGAAGCCGAAAGAGACCAATCAGCTGGTGTACCTGCAGGTCACGCGCGGCGTGGCGATGCGCGACCACGTGATGCCCCCCGACCTCGAACCGACGGTGTTCGCGATGGTCAACCGGCTGTACATCTACACGGCCGAGGAACGCGCGAAGGGCGTGATGTGCGTGACGGCCGACGACTTCCGCTGGAAGAAGGCCCACATCAAGAGCACCAGCCTGGCCGGCGCCGTGCTGTCGCGCCAGATGAGCGCGGACGTGGGCGGGAACGAGACCATCATGTTTCGCGACGGCTGGCTGAGCGAGGCCGCGGCGTCCAACGTGTGGGTGGTCAAGGACGGCGTGGTGCTGGGACCGCCCAAGGACAATCTGGTGCTGGAAGGCATCCGCTACGGCCTGCTGGAAGAGCTGTGCGGCCAGGCCGGCATCCCCTTCGAGCTGCGCCAGGTGAGCCGGGAGGAAGTGCTGGGCGCCGACGAGATCGTGCTGTCCTCGGCCACCAAGGAAGTCCTGCCCTGCACGGTGCTGGACGGACAGCCAGTTGGAAAAGGCCGACCCGGTCCCATCTACGAAAGGCTCTTTGCTGGGTACCAGCAGGCCAAACGAAACTCCTAGATGTCCGCTTCCATCTTTCCGCCCAAGTCCGTCACCGCTTCCGGCCAGCAATCGCTGATCGAATACCCGTCCCGGTTCCCCATCAAGGTGATGGGCCCGAAGGTGGACGGCTTCGTGCACGCCATCACGACGCTCGCGCGCGAGTTCGACCCCGGCTTCGATGCCTCGACGGTGGAACTGCGCGACAGCGCCAAGGGCAACTACCTGGGCATCACCATCACCATCACGGCGACGAGCCGCGAGCAGCTGGACAACCTGTACCGCGCGCTCACCTCGCACCCGATGGTGAAGGTCGTCCTGTAGGCGCCCCATGCAGGTCCGGGTGCTGGGCCAGGTCGAGTACCTGCCCACCTGGCAGGCGATGGCCGCCTTCACGGAGGGCAGCGGCCCCGGCACCCCCGACGAACTCTGGCTGTGCGAGCACCCGCCGGTGTTCACGCAGGGCCTGGCCGGCAAGGCCGCCCACGTGCTGGACGCAGGCGACATCCCGGTGGTGGCGACCAACCGCGGCGGCCAGGTCACCTACCACGGGCCCGGCCAGGTGGTGGCCTATCCCCTCCTGGACCTGAAGCGG
This sequence comes from Ramlibacter sp. P4_H7, assembly GCF_056400765.1. Classification (NCBI taxonomy): domain Bacteria; kingdom Pseudomonadati; phylum Pseudomonadota; class Betaproteobacteria; order Burkholderiales; family Comamonadaceae; genus Ramlibacter; species Ramlibacter sp. P4_H7. The sequence goes on along the minus strand of NZ_JBFUKP010000010.1, from coordinate 19,928 downwards.
GCCGGCTACTTCGTCAAGGAGTACGTCTACCGGCTGGAGGAGGCGGTCGTCCGCACCCTGGCCCGCTTCGGCGTGACCGGGCACCGGGTGGCGGGCGCGCCGGGCATCTATGTCCGGCTGGCCGACCCCGGCTCGCACGCGGCGCTGACCGGTCCGGCCCCGGGCGGCGACCCCTTCGCCGGCCTCGGCAAGATCGCGGCGCTGGGCATCAAGGTGAGCCGGCACCGCACCTACCACGGGCTGGCGCTGAACGTCGGCATGGACCTGGAACCCTTCGAACGCATCAACCCTTGCGGTTACGCAGGACTTCGAACGGTGGACCTTTCTACAATCGGCGTTTCCACCACATGGAACGAAGCCGCCGCGATGCTGGGCCACGAGCTCCAGGCGCTGCTCGCTCCCCAGGACATCCCATGAGCTCCAGCAACGTCGTGCGCGAGGCGCAATCGGTCGAGACCTACGAAGCCAGCGCCAAGCAGAAGGCGGCGGCCAAGCTCTCGCGCATCCCGGTCAAGGTGGAGCCTGGCGAAGTGCTGAAGAAGCCGGAGTGGATCCGCGTGAAGGCCGGCTCCGCCAGCTCGCGCTTCTACGAGATCAAGGAAATCCTGCGCGCGCAGAACCTGCACACGGTGTGCGAGGAGGCCTCCTGCCCCAACATCGGCGAGTGCTTCGGCAAGGGCACGGCGACCTTCATGATCATGGGCGACAAGTGCACCCGCCGCTGCCCGTTCTGCGACGTCGGCCACGGCCGGCCAGACCCGCTGGACATACAGGAACCGCAGAAGCTGGCGGAGACCATCGCCGCCCTGAAGCTCAAGTACGTGGTGATCACCAGCGTGGACCGCGATGACCTGCGCGATGGCGGCGCCGGCCACTTCGTCGAATGCATCCGCAAGACCCGCGAGCTGTCGCCCGGCACGATGATCGAAGTGCTGGTGCCGGATTTCCGCGGCCGCGACGACCGCGCCCTGGAGATCCTGAAGGCCGCGCCGCCGGACGTGATGAACCACAACCTCGAGACCATCCCGCGCCTGTACAAGGAAGCGCGGCCGGGCTCGGACTACCAGTTCAGCCTGAACCTGCTGAAGAAGTTCAAGGCCCTGTTCCCGGCCATCCCGACCAAGAGCGGCCTGATGGTCGGGCTGGGCGAGACGGACGAGGAGATCCTGGAGGTCATGCGCGACATGCGCGCGCACGACATCGAGATGCTCACGATCGGCCAGTACCTGGCGCCGACCACCTCGCACCTGCCGGTGCGCCGCTACGTGCACCCGGACACCTTCAAGATGTTCGAGCAGAAGGCGCTGGAGATGGGCTTCTCGCATGCCGCCGTCGGCGCGATGGTGCGCAGCTCGTACCACGCGGACCAGCAGGCCCACGCGGCCGGCGTGCCGGTCGACGCGTAACGGGGTCCTTCCCGCGCGGCTTCCGGTCCAGGGTGGATGGAATAAAGCGCCGCGGGCGGCGTTCATCCCTTCATTCCCAGGGAGATTCCGCATGCAAGACAGTTCCCGCGATCCCGCGTCCGCCGCGCGGCGCGATTTCCTCAGGCTGGCGAGCGCGCTGCCACTGGCCGCGTCGCCCATGCTGGCAGGCGCGCAGCCCGCAGCTCCGGCGCGCGTGCCCGGGGTCGATCCGGCCGACCGCGTGTTCATCACCAACGAGGACTCCAACACGCTGGTGGTGATCGACCCGTCGCGCAACGTGGTGGAGACCACCATCAACCTCACCAGCTTCGACGAGGACCCGCGTCCGCCCTTCCGCTACGTCACCGCCGGCGTCGCGCCCACCCACGCGGCGATGATCCACAAGCCGCTGTACCACGGCTGCATCGACGCCCACGGCGCGGTGCCCTCGCCGGACGGCCGCATGCTCGCCACCAGCGGCCGCGGCTCCAGCAACGTCTACCTGATCGACGCCGAGCAGAAGCGCGTGATCGGCAACACGCCCAATCCGGCGGCCGGCGCCGGCACCAGCGCCGAACGCATCAGCACCGGCATCCTGGTGGGCCGCGAGCCGCACGAGCCGACCTTCACGCGCAACGGCCGCGAGCTGTGGGTCACCGTGCGCGGCGAGGACCGCATCGCCATCCTCGACGTGGAACAGGCGCTGCGCCAGCTGCGCGGCGAGCCGGCTTCCGCGATCCGCATGTATCTGGGCACGCTGCCCGGCCCGGCGCAGGTGTGGTTCGACCGCGAGGGGCAGCACGCCTTCGTCGCCAGCCAGAAGGCCTCCAGGGTGGACGTGTTCCAGGTGCGACCGGGGTCGGACGGCCACTCGGCGCCGCAGCGGCTCGCCACGCTGGACATCTCGGGGCAGGACAAGCCCGGCTTCACGCCCTTCCTGAAGACCACGCCCGATGGCGGCGAAGTGTGGTTCTCGCACAAGCTGGCCGACGCCGTGTCCTGCCGCTCCACGCGCGGCGAGTTCGGGCTGCTGGACACCGTCGCGCTCGGCAACGGCGCGCGGCCCAACCACGTGGAGTTCGTGAGCAATGCGCGCGGCAGCGTGGTGTACGCCAGCCTGGCCCGGGTCGACGACAACGGCCCGGGCGGCGTCGCCTCCAGCCAGCTGGCGATCATCGACCGCAGCGCCCGGCCCGGCAGCCGCAAGGTGGCCGGCACCTTCTTCAGCCACGGGCGCGAAGCGCACGGCCTGTGGACCAATCCGGAGAACACGCTGGTGTACGTGGCGCACGAGCAGGACGAGCTGCCCGGCACGCCCAACGGCGGCCAGACGGTCTGCGCCGCCTTCGACGTGCGCGACCCGTTCAAGCCGGAATTCATCGCGCAGATCCCCCTGGGAGAGATCGCGCTTCCTTCGGGCGGCCTGCGCAACAAGAAGAGCATCAACCTGGTGTACGTGCGCGTCGGCGCGCGCGGGCAGACGGCATGAGCCCGGGCACGCCCTCCGCCTTCGACGCGGAGATGGACGAGGGCATGGCGCGCATGATGCGCGACATGCATGCGCCCGGCGCCACCGGAAATCCGGACATCGACTTCCTGGCCATGATGATTCCGCACCACGCCGGAGCGGTCGCCATGGCGCGCGCGCTGCTGCGCCATGGCCGCGACGAAGCGACGCGCCGGCTGGCCGAGGACATCATCGCCAGCCAGACGATCGAGATCGAGGGCATGCAGCGCCGGCTCGCAACACTGCGCCAGCCGGGACGCGGGCCGGAATTTCCGGCCCTGGGCGGCACCCGCGGCCCCTGATCCGCCACCGCTGCACGCCGGTGCGGGCGGCGCTAAGCTTCGCGCCATGTCCCCGGACGCTTCTTCCGACCTCTCGCTGCGCGCCTACGGCGCATCGCACGGCAGCCACAGCCATGCGCACCACCAGATGCTGGTCGGCCTGGAGGGCGTGCTGGAACTCGAGGTCGATGGCCATGGCCGGGGCGTGGCCGCCGGCGACGCGGTGCTGGTCGCGGCGGGCGAGCGCCACGACTTCGAATCCGCCCGGGGCAGCCGCTGCCTGGTGCTCGATTCCGCCGACCCGCTGTGGCTGGAATGCGGCGTGCTGCCCGCGGCCGGGCCGCAGGTGCACGCGCTCGCGCGCTACCTCGCCCAGGCCATGGAAGCACGGCTGCCATTGGCGACGCTGCAGGGGCCGGCGCTGCTGCTGGAAGCCTGGCGTCCGCGCTCGCCCGCGCGGCGCCCGCGGCGGCGCGTCGACTGGGCGGCGCTGGGCCTGTGGGTCCAGTCGCGACTGGACGATCCCGTCACCGTCGCCGATCTCGCGCAACGCGTGCACCTGGGCACCAGCCAGTTCGCCCTGCGCTGCCACGAGGCCCAGGGCATGGGCCCGCTGGAGTGGCTGCGGCTGCAGCGGCTCACGCGGGCGCGGCAGCTGCGCGACGCGGGACTGGCGGTGAAGGACGTGGCCCGTCGCACCGGCTACCGTTCCCCCTCGGCGCTCACCGCCGCATTGCGCCGCAGCGGCCTGCGCTGAAACGGCGATGCGCGCCGCCAGACCGGCGATGCGCGACGATGCGCGCGCTTAAGCTCGCCGGATGCATCCCAACCTGTACGCGCTGGGCGCGATCGTGCTGTGGGCCTCGCTGGCATCGCTGGGCGTGTCCCTGCGCCATGTGCCGCCGTTCCTGCTCACCGGCCTCGCCCTGGTGATCGGCAGCGTGCCGGCCTGGCCGCTGGCGCGGCACTGGAAGGTGCCGCCACGCACGCTGGCGCTGGGCATCTACGGCCTGTTCGGATACCACTTCCTGCTGTTCATCGCGCTGCGGCTGGCGCCGGCGGTGGAAGCCAACCTGGTCAACTACCTGTGGCCGCTGCTGATCGTGGTGCTGGCGCCGCTGTTCCTGCCGGGACTGCACCTGCGTCCCGCGCACGTGCTGGCCGCGCTGGCCGGGTTCTCCGGCGCGGCGATCGCGATTCTGGGCGGAGGCAGTGTGACCGGCGCCTGGTCGTGGGGCTACCTGCCCGCGCTCGGTGCCGCCTTCATCTGGGCGAGCTATTCGCTGGGGACCCGGCGCGTGCCGGCGTTTCCCACCGCCGCGATCGGGCTGTTCGGCCTGGTGTCGGGCCTGCTGTCCCTGGCGTGCCACGTCCTGCTGGAGCCCCGCACCGCGCTGTCGCTGCGCGACGGGGCGCTGATCGCGGTCATGGGCCTGGGGCCGCTCGGCGCGGCGTTCTTCCTGTGGGACAAGGCGCTGAAGGCGGGCGATGCGCGCCACATCGGCATCCTGAGCTACCTCACGCCGTTGGCGTCGACCTCGCTGCTGATGCTGGTGACGGGCAGGCCGCTGACGGCGGGCATCGCGGCGGCGGCCGCGCTGATCATCGGCGCGGCGCTGGTGGGCACGCGGGCGCGTTAGCCCGCCATGGTGCGCGCGGGATCTTCCGAGTCGACCACCTCGCGCGACCAGCCTTCCAGACGGCCCGCGTCGGCGCGCAGGACCTCCTGCTTGACCGCCAGCAGCTGCGCGGGGTGCATGGAGAAGCTGCGCAGGCCCAGCCCCAGCAGCAGGCGCGTGAACTGGATGTCGCCGGCCATCTCGCCGCACACGCTGACCGGTTTGCCCAGGCGCCGGCATTCCGTGATGGTGTCGGCGACCAGGCGCAGCACCGCGGGGTGGCAGGGGTCGTACAGGTGGGCCACCGATTCGTCGGCCCGGTCGATCGCCAGCGTGTACTGGATCAGGTCGTTGGTGCCGATSGACAGGAAATCGAAGTACTTGAGAAAGGTGCGCAGCGACAGGGCGGCCGCCGGGATCTCGATCATCGCGCCGATCTGGACGTTGCCGTACACCATGCCGCGGTTGTCCAGCTCGGCGCGGGCGAAGTCGATCAGCGACAGCGTCTGCCGGATCTCGCTGCCGTGCGCGATCATCGGCACCAGCAGGTTCACCTTGCCGTGCGCGGCGGCGCGCAGGATCGCCCGCAGCTGCGTGCGGAACATCTCCGGCTCGGACAGGCTCCAGCGGATCGCGCGCAGGCCCAGCGCGGGGTTCAGGTGGGCCGCGTCGCGCGGGTTCTCGTCCAGCGGCTTGTCGGCGCCCACGTCCAGCGTGCGGATGGTGACCGGCAGGCCCTGCATGCCCTCCACCGCCTTGCGGTAGGCGAGGTACTGCTCCTCCTCGTTGGGCATGTCGCCGTGCCGGCCCATGAACAGGAACTCGCTGCGGAACAGGCCGACGCCGACGGCCCCTGCCTTGAGCGCGGCTTCGGCGTCTTCCGGCAGCTCGATGTTGGCCAGCAGGTCCACCTTCTGGCCATCCAGCGTCACGGCCGGCGTGTGGCGCAGGCGGCCGAGCCGGCCCCGCTCCAGTTCCGCCTGGCGCTGCTTGAAGCCGTATTCGGCCAGGATGATCGGCGAGGGGTCGACAATCATCACGCCGGCGTCGCCGTCGACGATCACCCAGTCGTCCTGGCGCACCAGGTTGCTGGCGGCGCGCGCCCCGACCACGGCGGGAATGTCCAGGCTGCGCGCGACGATCGCCGTGTGCGAGGTCTTGCCGCCGACGTCGGTGACGAAGCCGGCGAACACGCTCTGCTTGAACTGCAGCATGTCCGCCGGCGACAGGTCGTGGGCCACCAGCACCAGCGGCACGTCGACGCTGTCGTCCAGCAGCAGGTCCTGCTGCGTCTTGCGCTTGGGGACGGGCGGCTGCGCGACCGGCGAGCCCATGCCCTTCATGTAGCGCAGGATGCGTTCGGCCACCTGCTCGAGGTCGGCCTTGCGCTCGCGCAGGTACTCGTCCTCCATGTCGTCGAACTGGCGCGACAGCACCTCCAGCTGCGTGGTCAGCGCCCATTCGGCGTTGTACAGGCGGTCGGTGATCCAGTGCTTGACGCCGCCGATCAGCTCCTCGTCCTGCAGCAGCATCAGGTGCACGTCCAGCAGCGCCGTCAGCTCGTGCGGCGCTTCCTTCGGCCCCATGGTGGTGATGGTCTGCTGCAGGCGGTGGATCTCGTCCACCACGGCATTGCGGCCGACGCGGATCCGTTCGATCTCGGACTCGACCTGCGCCGGTTCGATGAAGTAGTGGACGACGTCGGCCCGGCCGGAGCCCATGACGACGGCCCGCCCGATGGCAATGCCACGGGCGACCGCGATGCCATGGACGGAGAAGGTCACTCGCCTTCCCCGAACTTGTCGGCGATCAGCGTGAGCAGGGCGGCCATCGCCTCCTGCTCCTTCTCGCCGTTGGTCTCGATCGTGACTTCGGTGCCCATGCCGGCCGCCAGCATCATCACGCCCATGATGCTCTTCGCATTGACTCGCCGCTCTCCCCGGCTCATCCACACCTCGCAGGGATAGCTGCCCGCCAGCTTGGTGAGCTTGGCGGAGGCCCGGGCATGCAGTCCCAGCTTATTGTTGATGGTCGTTTTTGTCTTGATCATGGTTCCGGCGGGACTGGTTCTGGGGCGCGGTGATGGCGACCTGCATCACGCCCTGCGTGCCGCCGATGACCGCGCGCGAAACCAGCGTGTCGAGCGATTCGTGGCGGTAGCTCACCGCGCGCAGGAGCATCGGCAGGTTGACGCCGGTGATCAGCCGCGAGCTGACCCCGTCCACCAGCTTCTGCGCGACGTTGCTGGGCGTGGCGCCGAAGATGTCGGCCAGCACCAGCACGCCCTGGATGTGGGCCTGCCGCGAGAGCTGGTCCAGCGCGATGCGCGCGGTGCCCAGCGTTTCCTCGGGCGACAGATTGGGCTGCACGTCGATGGCCATCACGCAGGGGCCGCACTCCGGGAACACATGCAGCGCGCACTGCCGCAGGGCATTGGCCAGCGGGGCGTGGGCGATCAGCAGGATGGCGTTCATGGGAGCTGCTTGCGATTATGGCCGCTGCTCCACAGGAACCACCCGTAGGAGAGCACGCTCGTGGCGAGGAACACACCAAACGCCCCGCGGAAGGCATTGACCTCGGTCCACCCGGCGCCGCGGAAGGCGTCCACCAGCAAGCCGATGCCCCACTGCACGACGAACACGCCGACGAAGATGACCAGGTTGTAGGCGGACAGGGCCCGGCCGGCCAGCGAGGCCGGGAACATCATGCCGACCGCGGGCTGGGCGAGCGACACGAAGGTGGTGGCCGTGCAGAAAAAGGCCAGCGTGGCCGGCCCCGCCGCGGGTCCGGCGGCCACCAGCGCGGCCAGCGCCACGAAGCTCAGCGGCGTGCCCCAGGTAATCAGGCGGTCGGTCACGATGCCGCGGCGCTGCAGCCAGGGATTCACCAGGCCCCAGCACCAGAAGGTGACCAGCATGGCCAGGTTGATCGTGAACAGGCCCCGGGCGGAAGCCTCCGCGTCGTACCCGGCCACCCTCGACAGCCAGGGACCGGCCCAGAGCGACTGCACGGCGATCATTCCGCCGTAGCTGAAGAAGCCCAGCGGCGCCATCTGCCAGAAATAGCGGTGGCGCCAGACCGGGGCGTAGCTGCCGCGCGGCTCGCCCGGACGCCCGGTGGCGTCGGCGGCGGACCATTCCGGGACCCGCCAGGCGATCACCAGCATCGACGCCGCCATCAGCACCGCCAGCCCCCAGAACAGGGGCCGCCAGCCGAACTGCGGCAGCAGCCACTGCACCGGCAGCGTCGACGCCACCATGCCGAACGAGCCGGTCATCAGCATCCAGGAATTGGTGCGCAGCTGCACGCCCGGCTCGAACCAGCGGCGGAAACCGGTCAGGGGCGCCATCAGGCAGGCGCTCACCCCCAGGCCGCACAGCACGCGCGCGATCAGCAGGCCGGTGAAGCTGTTCGCCAGCGCGAAGGCGCCGCAGCCGAGCACGGCCAGCGCCACGAAGCGCAGCATGACCTTGCGCGGACCCCAGCGGTCGAGCCAGGTGCCCAGGGGCAGCTGGATCAGCGCAAAGCCGAGGAAGTAGCCGCCGGCCAGCAGGCCCAGGTCGGCCGCCTGCAGGTGGAACTCCTGGGTGAGCACGGGCGACAGCGTGGCCGTGATCGCCCGCAGCACGGCAGCGAAGAAATAGGCGAACGCGAACGCAAGGAACACCACCACCGCCTGGCGGCGATCGAGCTGGGACATCGGAATCTTTGGATGGAAAGGCGGGCCGTCCTCTGGGGGACGCTGCCTTGCATTATCGGTTTCCCGATAATGGGGCGCATGAATGCTCTCGATGGAATCCGCGTGCTGGACCTCTCGCGCGTGCTGGCCGGCCCCTGGTGCACGCAGACGCTGGCGGACCTGGGCGCCGATGTGATCAAGATCGAGCGCCCCGGCAGCGGCGACGACACGCGCAGCTGGGGGCCGCCCTTCCTGAAGGATCGCGAAGGACGCGACACCGCCGAGGCCGCCTACTACCTCGGCACCAACCGCAACAAGCGCTCGGTCACCTGCGACATCGCCCTGGCCGAGGGGCAGGCGCTGATCCGCGAGCTGGCTCGGCACTGCCACGTGTTCGTCGAGAACTTCAAGGTCGGCGACATGGCCCGCTACGGCCTGGACTACGCCGCGCTGCGCGCGGTGAATCCGCGCATCGTCTACTGCAGCGTGACGGGCTTCGGCCAGACCGGTCCGTACCGAGAGCGCGCCGGCTACGACTATGCGATCCAGGGCATGGGCGGCCTCATGAGCATCACGGGCGAGCGCGACGACCTCGGCGGCGGCCCGCAGAAGGTGGGCGTCGCGGTGGCCGACCTGTTCACCGGCATGTACTCCTGCGTGGGCATCCTGGCGGCGCTGCGGCATGCCGAGCACACGGGCGAGGGCCAGCACCTGGACATGGCCTTGCTCGACACGCAAGTGGCCATGCTCGCCAACCTGGGCGCCAACTACCTGGTGAGCGGCAAGGTACCCGGCCGGGCCGGCAACGCGCACCAGAACATCGTGCCCTACCAGGTGTTCGAGGTCGCGCCCGCCGCGGACGGCAGCAAGGACCACCTGATCCTGGCGGTCGGCAACGACGGCCAGTTCGCCAAGTTCTGCCAGGTGGCCGGCCGGCCGGAGATCGCCTCCGATCCTCGCTTCGCCAAGAACCAGGACCGCGTGCGCAATCGCGGCGTGCTGGTGCCGATGCTGGAAGAGATCATGAGGACGCGGCGCAAGTCCGACTGGTTGCTCGCGCTGGAGGCCGCCAAGGTGCCATGCGGTGCGATCAACAACCTCGCGGAGGTGTTCGCCGATCCGCAGGTGCGCGAGCGCGGCATGGTGCACCAGTGGGAACACCCCCTTGCCGGGCCGCTCCCGCTGGTGGGCAGTCCGATCAAGCTCGGCGCCACGCCGGTCCGTGCCGACCGCCCGCCGCCGCTGCTGGGCGAGCACACCGAGCAGGTGCTGGCCGAGGTGCTGGGATGGAATCCGGAACGCATCGCGGCGCTGCGCGCACGGGAGGTGATCTGATGGCCGATTTCGTTCTCGTGCACGGTGCCTGGCATGGCGGTTGGTGCTGGCGCCGCGTGGTGGCTGCGCTGCACGCGCAAGGCCACCGCGCCTTCGCCGTCACGCTCACCGGCCTGGGCGAGCGCGCCCACCTCATGTCGCCGCTGATCACGCTGGAGACGCACATCGCCGACGTGGCGAACCTGATCGACGCGGAGGAATTGCAGGACGCGGTGCTCGCCGTGCACTCCTACGCCGGCATGATCGGCACCGCGATCGCGGACCGCATGCCGCAGCGCCTGAAGCACCTCGTCTACGTGGACGCCGTGGTGCCGAAACCGGGCGAGAGCTGGAGCAGCACGCACGCCAGCGCCACGCGCGAAGCGCGGATCGCGGCGGCCGAGGCCTCGCCCGACTTCAGCTTTCCGCCGCCCGATCCTTCCGTGTTCGGGCTGGCGGCCGGCGACCATGACTGGGTGCAGCGTCGGCAGACGCCCCACCCCGGCCATACCTACCAGGCGCCGCTGCAGTTCGATCCGCGGCGCGTGGCCGGCGTCGCCCGCACCTTCGTCGACTGCGTGAAGCCCCGGTTGGGCACCATCGACTCGATCCGCCCGCGCGTTCGCGATGCGAACTTCTGGGACGGCGCCTGGGCTGGCGGCGGCGGCATTCAGGTGGTGGAACTGGCCACCGGCCACGACCCCATGGTCAGCGCGCCGGAGGAATTCACCCGCCTGCTGCTCGCCCTCGCCTGAACGGGCACCTGACCTGCATCAGGCAAGAACTTTCCCCATCGGCGAGAATCCTTCCTGGGTGCCGGATGTTCCCGGCACGAGGCAAGGCACAGCAATGAAGAGCAAGTGGATCCTGGGCGCGGCAGCGGCGGTGGTGGTGGCCGCGGGGGCCTTCTTCGTGGCGGGCGGTTCGTCCGCCGCGCCCGACAGCACCTTCGTGCTGCTGGACGGCTCGAAGAAGACCACGGCCGATCTCAAGGGCAAGGTCACCCTGGTCAATTTCTGGGCGACCAGCTGCACCACCTGCGTGGCCGAGATGCCGAAGATGGTCTCCACCTTCGACAAGTACCACGCCAAAGGCTACGAGCACATGGCGGTGGCGATGAGCTATGACCCCCCCAGCTATGTCGTCAACTACGCGCAGACCCGCAAGCTGCCCTTCAACGTCGCGATCGACAACACGGGCGCGGTCGCCAAGGCCTGGGGCGAGGTGCAGCTGACGCCGACCTCGTACCTCGTGAACAAGAAGGGCGAAATCGTCAAGCGCTACGTCGGCGAGCCCAACTTCGCCGAGCTGCACCAGCTGATCGAGAAACTGCTGGCGGAATCGTGACCGCGCAGCGGCACGCGAACCGAGCGGGTTCGCGTCCCGCCCGCCTGCTCCCATGAAAAAAGCCGGGCGTCGCCCGGCTTTTTCACACTGACCTGCCCCATCGAAAACACCCCCGCGTCTTCCGGGTGAGGCCTCTCACTGGTTGCGATAGTTGTCGTGGCAGGCCTTGCAGGACTGCGCGACGGGGCCGAAGGCCGTCTTCAGATTGTCCAGGTTGTTGGTCTTGGCCGCGGCCACCAGCTTCTGCATCTCGCCCTGCATCTTGTCGCCGTGGTCCTTGAACTTGGCCTGCTCGGCCCAGATGTCGGGCTTCGCCTTGGTGTTGGTGGTGATGTCCTTGGTGGTGGCGGCGAAACCCGGCCACGGCAACTTGGACATTTCCGCCGCGATCTCCGCGTTGTCCACCGCCGCCTTGGCGTCGTAGGGCGCACGGCCGTTGACCATCGCACCGACCCGCCCGAAGTGCTGCGCCATGACGAACATGACGCTCTGGCGGTACTTGACCGCGTCTTCGGGCTTGGCGAACTGGGCGGAAGCCGGGGTGGCCATCGTGAAAGCGGCGGCGGCGAGGGCCAGCGTGGCGGCGAACTTCATGGGTTTCTTCTCCGTGGTTAAAGTGTCGGATGCCGGGACGGTGGGGGCCGGGCGCCACCGGATGGTTCGCGCCGCTCCTGCCGCTCCGCAACTGTACTAACGCTTTGGCCGGGCCCGGAATTCCCCGTCGCCTGTCGCCAACAACAACGAGGTGACGATGCCGCATCGCGTCCGCGTCTGGGACCTGCCCACGCGCTTGTTCCATTGGCTCCTGGTCATCTCGGTGGTCGGCCTGGTGATCACCGGGCACGTCGGGGGCAATGCGATGGACTGGCATGCGCGCATCGGCTACGCCGTGTTCGCCCTGCTGCTGTTCCGGATCGTCTGGGGCTTCATCGGCGGCCACTGGTCGCAGTTCCGCAGCTTCCTCTACGGACCGGGCAGCGTCCGGGCCTACCTGGGCGGTCGGGCCCATCCCGACCACCTCGTCGGCCACAGCCCGCTGGCGGCCGGTTCGGTCTTCGCCATGCTGCTGGTGCTGGGGGCGCAGGTGGCCACCGGCCTGGTGGGCGACGACGAGATCGCCTTCACCGGACCGCTGAACCGCCTCGTTTCCACGGCGGCCGGCCTGCGGGCGACCTGGTACCACAAGGAGGTGGGCCAGTGGCTGCTGGTGGGCCTGGTCGTGCTGCACGTCGCCGCCATCGCCTGGTACCTGCGGCGCAAGCGGCAGGACCTGGTGCGGCCGATGATCGTGGGCGACAAGGTGCTGGCGGCGCCCGCGCCTTCCTCGCGCGACGACCTGGCTTCACGCAGTGCCGCGCTCGCCGTGCTCGCGGTCTGCGCGACCCTGGTCGCATGGGTGGTCCGGGCCGGCGCTACCCCTTGAGCCAGGTCACCAACTCGACCGTAATGGGCGACTAGAATGATCCGTCCATGGACTCGATTCCGCGACCTTGGACACTGCCCCACTGCCCCTGATCGAACTTTCCCGGCCCGCGACCGCACCCGACTACGACGAGGTGCGCGCGATCTTCCGGGAATACGCTGAAGGACTCGGCGTCGACCTTTGCTTCCAGAACTTCACCGAGGAACTGGCGGAGCTGCCGGGCGAGTACGCCGAACCCCGCGGCGCCCTGCTGCTGGCCCGCGTGGACGGCGAACTCGCAGGCTGCTGCGCACTGCGGCCGCTGGACAGCACCGACTACCCCAATGCCTCGGAAATGAAGCGCCTGTACGTGCGCAAGCCGTTCCGCGGCTTCGGCCTGGGACGCCAGCTGGCGGAGGCGGCACTGAATTCCGCGCGCCAGGCCGGCTACGACTGCGTCCTGCTCGACACGCTGGACGACATGGAAGCAGCGCGCGCGCTGTACGACGACCTCGGCTTCGAGGACATCCCGCCCTACTACCACAACCCCATCGCGGGGGCGCACTACCTCAAGGCGGACCTCTGGAACAGCACGCCGGCGCCGCTGAGCAGCCGCTTCTGACGCCGGCGTTTGCGCAGCGACCTTCGTCCCGCGCCCGCAGGCGCACGACGTATTGCGCCGATCAGCCCTTGGCCTGGCCGAGGATGGTCTGGGCGTCGCTCACCTCGAACTTGCCGGGCGCCTCGACGTTCAGTGACGCGACCTTGCCGTCCTTCACCAGCATCGAATAGCGCTGGCTGCGCACCCCCATGCCCTTGGCCGTGAGGTCCAGCGTCAGCCCCGCCGCCTTTGCGAAGTCGCCGCTGCCGTCGGCCAGCATGCGGACCTTGCCGCCGGTCTTCTGGTCGCGCGCCCAGGCACCCATCACGAAGGCATCGTTGACGCTGACGCACCAGATCTCGTCGACACCCGCGCCCTTGAGGTCGTTGAACTTCTCCACGTAGCCCGGCACGTGCTTGGCCGAGCAGGTGGGCGTGAAGGCGCCGGGCAGCGCGAACAGGGCGATCGTCTTGCCCTTGGTCGCTTCGCCCACCTTCACCGGGTTCGGGCCGATGCTGCAACCGTTGCCCTCGACTTCCGAATACTCCATCAGCGTGACGTCCGGCAGCTGGTCACCGACTTTGATCATGGCTCTATCTCCTCGTTGGGATGGACAAAAGAAAAACGGCCCACGATTGTGGGCCGTTTCCGTATTGCCTGCAGGGCAGCGAGGCTTTAGACCTCGGCGGCCTTCTCGACCAGGCGGGTGGCAACCCAGTTCTTGGTCTTGGAGATCGGCTTGCTCTCGGTGATCTCGATCACGTCGCCGGTGTGGTACTGGCCCTGCTCGTCGTGCGCGTGGTACTTGCTCGACTTCATCACGATCTTGCCGTAGAGCGCGTGCTTGACGCGGCGCTCGACCAGCACGGTCACGGTCTTGGCCCGCTTGTCGCTCACCACCTTGCCCACCAGGGTGCGCTTGAGGGAGGTCTTTGCTTCCGTCATGTTCGCTCCTTAGGACTTGGCGGATTCCGCACGCTTCTGGGCCAGGATGGTCTTGGCCCGAGCGATGTCACGACGCGTGGAACGCAGCGTGGCGGTGTTGTTGAGTTGTTGCGTGGCCTTCTGCATGCGCAGGCCGAAATGGGCCTTCTGCAGGGACTTCACTTCGGTTTCCAGGCCGGCGGCATCCTTGGTGCGGAGATCCTTGGCTTTCGTCATTTCTCTTCGCTCCTTCAGGTGCCGAGCAGGCGGGTGACGAACGTGGTGCGCAGCGGCAGCTTGGCAGCGGCCAGCTTGAACGCTTCGCGCGCGAGTTCCTCGGGCACGCCGACGATCTCGAACACGACCTTGCCCGGCTGGATTTCGGCCACGTAGTACTCGGGGTTGCCCTTGCCGTTGCCCATCCGCACTTCGGCGGGCTTCTGGGAAATCGGCTTGTCGGGGAACACGCGGATCCAGATGCGGCCGCCACGCTTGACGTGACGGGAGATCGCGCGACGCGCGGCCTCGATCTGGCGCGCCGTGAGGCGGCCGCGGTCGGTGCACTTCAGGCCGAAGTCGCCGAACGCGACGGAATTGCCGGTGGTGGCAATGCCGGTGTTGCGGCCTTTTTGCTCTTTGCGGTATTTGCGGCGAGCGGGTTGCAGCATGTTTACTCTCCTTTACCGTCGGTGGGAGGAGTCCCGGCCGGCGCGGCACCCGTGGTCTTGCGGGGAACGCGCTTAACGGTAGATTTCGGCGCTTCGGGAGCGCCTGCGGTTGCTTCTTGGGGCTTGTCGCTGCCGTCAGCCGGCGCGACGTTGCCGGCACCGGCGCTGACGCCGGTGCGCGGGCCGCCACGGCCACCGCCAGGACCGCCACGGCGGTCACCGCCGGGGCCGCCACGGCGGTCGCCGTCACGGCGCGGGCCACGCGGGCCACGACGCTCTTCGCCCTCGGGACGCGGCGTGCTGTCCAGGGACGGCAGGTCGTTGCGGCCCAGGGTGTCGCCCTTGTAGACCCACACCTTGACGCCGATGACGCCGTAGGTGGTCTTGGCTTCGGAAAAGCCGTAGTCGATGTCCGCGCGCAGCGTGTGCAGGGGCACACGGCCTTCGCGGTACCACTCGGTACGGGCGATCTCGATGCCGTTCAGGCGGCCGGACGACATGATCTTGATGCCCTGGGCACCGAGACGCATGGCGTTCTGCATCGCGCGCTTCATCGCGCGGCGGAACATGATGCGCTTTTCAAGCTGCTGGGTGATCGAGTCGGCGATCAGCTGGGCATCGACCTCGGGCTTGCGCACTTCCTCGATGTTCACCGCAACGGGCACGCCCAGGCGCTGCGCGAGTTCCTTCTTCAGGTTCTCGATGTCCTCGCCCTTCTTGCCGATCACCACGCCCGGACGCGCCGAGAAGATGGTGATGCGGGCGTTCTTGGCGGGGCGCTCGATCAGCACGCGGGAGACCGCGGCGTTCTTCAGCTTGGTCTTCAGGTAGTCGCGGACCTTGATGTCCTCGGCCAGCATGTCGCTGAAGTCGCGGTTGTTCGCGTACCAGCGGCTGTTCCAGTTGCGCGTGACGGCCAGGCGGAAGCCGGTCGGATGGATCTTCTGTCCCATGTTCTTCCTTAGTTCCCGACGGTCACGTACACGTGGCACGTACCCTTGCTGATGCGGTTGCCGCGACCCTTGGCGCGCGCGGTGAAGCGCTTCAGCGTGGCGCCTTGCTCGACGTAGATCGTCTTGACCTTCAGCTCGTCGATGTCGACACCGTCGTTGTGCTCGGCGTTCGCGATCGCGGACTCCAGAACCTTCTTGACGATGACGGCACCCTTCTTCTGCGTGAAGTTCAGGATGTTCAGGGCCTGGTCCACCTTCTTGCCGCGGATCAGGTCTGCCACGAGGCGGCCCTTGTCGACAGACAGGCGCACACCGCGGAGGACTGCTTTGGTTTCAGCCATGGTTCAGTCTCACTTCTTCACGACTTTTTTGTCGGCGGGGTGACCCTTGAAGGTGCGCGTCAGGGCGAATTCGCCCAGCTTGTGGCCCACCATCTGGTCGGTGATGTAGACCGGCACGTGCTGCTTTCCGTTGTGAACGGCGATGGTCAGCCCGATGAAGTCGGGCAGGATCATCGAGCGGCGCGACCAGGTCTTGATCGGCTTCTTGTCCTTGTTGGCATTGGCCTTCTCGACCTTGCCCACCAGGTGGTGGTCCACAAACGGACCCTTCTTGAGAGAACGCGTCATTTGTGCGACCCCTTACTTCTTGCGGCGCGAGACGATGAACGTCTGCGTGCGCTTGTTGTTACGCGTGCGATAGCCCTTGGTCAGGTTGCCCCACGGATCCACCGGATGGCGGCCTTCGCCGGTCTTGCCTTCACCGCCACCGTGCGGGTGGTCGACCGGGTTCATCACCACACCGCGGACGGTCGGGCGGATGCCCATGTGGCGCTTGACACCGGCCTTGCCCAGTTGGCGCAGGCTGTGTTCTTCGTTGGCGACTTCACCGATGGTGGCGCGGCACTCGACGTGAATGCGGCGCACCTCACCGGACCGCAGGCGGACCTGGGCGTAGACGCCTTCGCGGGCCAGCAGCGTGGCAGACGTACCGGCCGAACGCACGATCTGCGCGCCCTTGCCGGGCTGCAGCTCGATGCAGTGGATCGTGGAACCCACCGGGATGTTGCGGATCGGCAGGGTGTTGCCGGCGCGGATCGGGGCCTCGGCGCCACTCATCATGGTGGAGCCGACTTCCAGGCCGCGCGGGGCGATCACGTAGCGGCGCTCGCCATCGGCGTACACCACCAGGGCGATGTGGGCCGAACGGTTCGGGTCGTACTCGATGCGCTCCACCTTCGCCGGGATCCCATCCTTGTTGCGGACGAAATCGACCACGCGGTAGTGGTGCTTGTGGCCACCGCCCTTGTGGCGCGTGGTGATGTGGCCGTTGTTGTTGCGGCCGGCCTTCTGGATCTGCGGCTCCAGCAGCGGGGCGTAAGGTTCGCCCTTGTGCAGGTGGTCGCGCGAGATCTTCACCGTGCCCCGGTTACCGGGCGAGGTGGGTTTGAGCTTGATGACTGCCATGATTAAGCGGTCTCCCCGGAGAAGTTCAGCTCCTGGCCAGGCTGCAGCGTCACATACGCCTTGCGGATGTTGTCGCGGCGGCCCACGGAACGGCCGAAGCGCTTCGTCTTGCCCTTGAGGTTGGCGACGGAAACGCCCTTGACCTGCACGTTGAACATCAGTTCGACGGCGGCCTTGATCTCGGGCTTGGTGGCGTCCTGCAGGACCTTGAAGGTCACCGCGTTGGTCTTGTCGGCCACCATCGTCGCCTTCTCGGAGACGATCGGGGCGACGAGGACCTGCATCAGGCGGCCTTCGTCAAACTTTTTGGAGGCGGTGCTCATGCGAACATCTCCTTCAGCTTGTCGATCGCGCCCTTGGTGACGAGCACTTTCTTGTAATGCACCAGGGACAGCGGATCGGCGTAACGCGGCTCGACGATGAGCACGTTGGCCAGGTTCCGGGACGCGAGGTACAGGTTTTCGTCCACTTCGTCGGCGATCACCATCACCGACTCCAGGTTCATCGCCTTGAACTTGGCGGCCAGCTGCTTGGTCTTGGGGCTGTCGACCTTGAGGGAATCGACCACGGCCAGGCGACCATCGCGCGCGAGCTGGGAGAAGATGGACGCCATGCCGGCGCGGTACATCTTCTTGTTGATCTTCTGGGTGAAGTTCTCTTCCGGGCTGTTCGGGAAGATCCGGCCGCCTCCGCGCCACAGCGGCGAGGACGTCATGCCGGCGCGGGCGCGGCCCGTGCCCTTCTGGCGGAACGGCTTCTTGGTCGAGTGCTTGACCTGCTCGCGGTCCTTCTGGGCGCGGGTGCCCTGGCGGGCGTTCGCCTGGAAGGCCACCACGATCTGGTGCACCAGCGCTTCGTTGTATTCGCGGCCGAACACGGTCTCCGGCGCGTCGAACTTGGACGCGGCCTGACCCTGCTCGTTCAGGAGTTCGAGTTGCATTTACTTCTTCCCCTTCTCGGCGGCGGCGGCCTGCTTGGCCGTGACCGGCTTCGGCTGGCCCTTGACGGCCGGCAGCACGGTCACGAAACCGTTCTTCGCACCGGGGACGGCGCCCTTGACCATCAGCAGGCCGCGAGTCTCGTCGACACGGATCACGTCGAGGTTCTGGGTGGTGGTGGTGACGTCGCCCTTGTGGCCGGACATCTTCTTGCCGGGGAACACGCGGCCCGGATCCTGCGCCATGGAGATCGAGCCCGGCACGTTGTGCGAACGGCTGTTGCCGTGCGACGCGCGCTGCGACTTGAAGTTGTGGCGCTTGATGGTGCCCGTGAAGCCCTTGCCGATCGAGGTGCCCTGCACGTCGACCCGCTGGCCGGCCGTGAACAGGTCCTGCACCGGCACGGTGCCGCCGGCGGCGTACTTGCCGGCGACGTCGGCGTCGACGCGGAATTCACGGATGATTTCACCGGCTTCGACACCCGCCTTGGCGAGGTGGCCGGCGAGCGGCTTGGTCACGCGCGAGGCCTTGCGCGAACCGTACGTGACCTGCAGGGCCACGTAGCCGTCGTTGTCTTGGGACTTGACCTGGGTAACGCGGTTGTTCGACACGTCGATCACCGTGACGGGAACAGCGTCCCCCTCATCGGTGAAGAGGCGCATCATGCCCACCTTGCGGCCCAGCAACCCGAGGCTGCTCAGACTCATGTTTTGACTCCGTTACCTTCGCCGCAGCCGCTGCAATTGGCTTCTGCGTTTGGCGCCCCGAGGAACGCGCGCGAAGGAGGGTTGATAAAAGCTCCGCCCGGCGCAAACCGAGCGAAGCCCGCAATTGTAGCAGTGTTCCTACAGGCTCGCCAGCGTTCTCCATGGCAGGCCGCCAGGAAGCGAAAAGGCCGCACGCGGCGGCCTTTCCTGTCGAGCTCGGACTGCGGTTTATTGCAGCTTGATCTCGACGTCCACGCCGGCCGGCAGGTCCAGCTTCATCAGGGCGTCGACCGTCTTGTCGGTCGGGTCGACGATGTCCATCAGGCGCTGGTGCGTACGGATCTCGAACTGGTCGCGGCTCGACTTGTTCACGTGCGGCGAACGCAGGATGTCGAAGCGCTTCATGCGCGTCGGCAGGGGCACGGGGCCCTTGACGATGGCGCCGGTGCGCTTGGCGGTGTCGACGATCTCGGCGGCGGACTGGTCGATCAGCTTGTAATCGAACGCTTTGAGGCGGATGCGGATCTTTTGCTGTGCCATGACCATCACTCCATGATCTTGGCGACGACGCCGGCGCCCACGGTCTTGCCGCCTTCACGGATGGCAAAGCGCAGGCCTTCTTCCATGGCGATCGGGGCGATCAGCTTGACCGTGATGGTCACGTTGTCCCCGGGCATGACCATTTCCTTGTCCTTGGGCAGCTCGATCGCGCCGGTCACGTCCGTGGTGCGGAAGTAGAACTGCGGGCGGTAGTTGTTGAAGAACGGCGTGTGGCGGCCGCCCTCGTCCTTGCTCAGCACGTAGATCTCGGCGGTGAAGTGGGTGTGCGGCTTCACGCTGCCCGGCTTGGCCAGGACCTGGCCGCGCTGCACTTCTTCGCGCTTGGTGCCGCGCAGCAGGATACCCACGTTGTCACCGGCCTGGCCCTGGTCCAGCAGCTTGCGGAACATCTCCACGCCCGTGCAGGTGGTCTTCACCGTGGGCGTCAGGCCCACGATCTCGATTTCCTCGCCGACCTTGATCACGCCCCGCTCCACGCGGCCGGTGACAACCGTGCCGCGGCCGGAGATGGAGAACACGTCTTCCACCGGCATCAGGAAGGCGCCGTCCACGGCA